>NZ_JAIUKC010000105.1:0-39300 GCF_020177435.1 Saccharopolyspora sp. 7B
TCCCCGCCCCCTGCCTCCCCCCCCCCCCCCCCCCCCACCAACCCCCCCCCCCCCCCCACCCCCCCCCCCCCCCCCCCCCCCCCCCCCCACCCCCCCGGGGGGGGGCCCCCCCGCCCCCCCCCCCCCACGCGAGCACGTCGAGGGCTAGATCTGCGGCGGCCGGTGCTCGTACGGGGTGGACAGCACCACCGTCGTCCGCGTCGACACCTTCGCCGCCTCCCGGATCTGCCGCAGCAGCTCCTCCAAGCCCAGCGGCGAGGCCACCCGCACCTGCAGGATGTAGGACTCGTCGCCCGCCACCGAGTAGCACGACTCGATCTCCGGCAGGTGCTCCAGCCGCTGCGGGTAGTCGTCCGGCGCGGCCGGATCGATCGGCGTCAACGAGATGAACGCCGTCAGCGGCAACCCGATCTGGTCACCGTCCACTTTGGCCACGTAGCCCTGCAGCGCGCCGCGCTGCTCCAGCCGCCGCACCCGCTGGTGCACCGCCGACACGCTCAACCCGACGCGCTCGGCCAGATCGGTGAAGCTGCACCGGCCGTCGTGCGCCAGCTCCCGCAGGATCGCGCGGTCCGTCGCTTCCAGTTCGCCCGTGTTCCGGTCGCTCACGCCGGCAGCACCACCAGGTCGTGCGGCTGCGAGTTCACGCTCAGCACCCCGTCCTCGGTGACCACCACGATGTCCTCGATGCGGGCGCCCCACCGGCCCGCGTGGTAGATGCCCGGTTCGATGCTGAACGCCATGCCCGGCTCCAGCTCCAGCGCGTTGCCGCCGACGATGTAGGGCTCCTCGTGCACGTCCAGGCCGATGCCGTGCCCGGTGCGGTGGATGAACTGCTCGCCGAAACCGGCCGCCGCGATCGGTTCCCGCGCCGCGGCGTCGATCGACTCGGCGGTGGCTCCGGGGCGCACCGCCCGCACCGCCGCGTCCTGCGCCGCCTGCAGCACCGCGTAGGTCTCCAGCACGTCCGGCTGGGCCGGCTCGCCCACCGCGTAGGTGCGGGTGCAGTCCGAGTTGTAGCCGGAGGCGATCGGACCGCCGATGTCCACCACCACCACGTCCCCGGCCTCGATCACCCGGTCCGACAGCGCGTGGTGCGGGCTGGCACCGTTCGCGGCGGAACCGACGATGACGAACTCCGCCTCGGTGTGCCCCTCCTCGACGATGGCCGCGGCGATGTCCGCGCCCACCTGCGCCTCGGTGCGACCGGCGGTGAGGAACTCGCCCATCCGCGCGTGCACCCGGTCGATCGCGGCGCCCGCCGCGCGCAACGCGTCGATCTCGGCGGCGTCCTTGCGCATCCGCAGCTCGCGCAGCACCGAACCGGCCAGCACCTGCTCGGCACCCGTCGCCGAGCGCAGCGGCAGGCAGTGCAGCGCCGGCGTCACGTCGGCGACGCCCAGCCGGGACGGGGCGCGACCGCCGCGGCGCAGCAGGTCCGCGACCAGCGCGTGCGGGTCCTCGCCGTCCACCCAGGTCACGACCTCGATGCCGAGCTCGTCGGCCGGGACGTCCGCGTAACCGGGAGCCTCCAGCTTCGGCAGCACCAGCACCGGGGCGGCACCGCCGGCGGCGGGCAGCACCAAGGTGCTGAGCCGCTCGAAGGACTCACCGCGGGCACCGAGCAGGTACCGCAAGTCCGAACCGGGGGTGATCAGCAGGGCGTCCAGGTCGGCGTGCGCCGCCGTCTCCGCGGCGCGGCGGAGCCGGGCGGAGAGCACCGCGGGATCCTGCTTGAGCGAGTCAGTGGCCATGGCCACCTAGCCTAACCGCCGGGCGCCGCGCTCCTCCGGCGGTGCGCGGGCCGAAGATCAGCACCGCGGTCCGCGGGCCGGAACCGGGCGGGACGCCGCTGACCCGCCCGGCCCGCCGCGCCCGGCCGGGCTGCGACGCCCCGGGGAGGACCGACGTGCCCGGCCGGAACGGCCCGCCCACCGGTCGGGGGTCGGCGACGGGCCGCTCCGCACCCCGGCCACGAGGGCCGGGAAGCCGCGGTGCGCGGCGCGTGCGCACCGGGCTGCTGCGACTGTAAAACGTCCCCCGAGCGGCCTGGTGACAGTGATCTGACAGCCCTGCGGAACCCGGATCGGCCCCGCTCCGCCGGGCGGCGTCGGCCGGTCGTGACAGAGTGTGCGCCGTGACGGGTTCTGTGATGCTGATCGACTCCGCCGGGTTGTGGTTCCGCTCCTACTACGCGCTGCCCGAATCGCTGACCGCCCCGGACGGGACGCCGGTGAACTCGGTGCGCGGGTTCTGCGACATGCTCGCGAAGCTCATCGGCGAACGGCGGCCGACCCGCGTGGTGGCCTGCCTGGACAACGACTGGCGGCCGCAGTTCCGGGTGGACGCGCTGCCGTCCTACAAGGCGCACCGGGTCGCCGAGGCGGACCCGGACGCCGAAGAGGTGCCGGACACCCTCGGCCCGCAGATCCCGATCATCCTGGACGTGCTGGACGCGCTCGGCGTGGCCACCGCGGAGGCCGAGGGCTACGAGGCCGACGACGTGATCGGCGTCCTCGCCGAACGCGAGACCACCGACCCGGTGGAGGTCGTCACCGGCGACCGCGACCTGTTCCAGCTGGTGCGCCCGGCGCCGACGCCGGTGCGCGTCCGCTACGTCGGGGCCGGGCTGGCGAAGGCGCAGGACTTCGGCCCGGACGAACTCGCCGAGCGCTACGCGCTGGACCCCGCTCGCGCGGGCGAGGCGTACGCGGAGATGGCCGTGCTGCGCGGCGACCCCTCGGACGGGCTGCCCGGGGTGGCCGGCATCGGGGAGAAGACGGCCGCGAAGCTGATCACCGAGTTCGGTTCGCTGGCGGCGCTGCTGGCCGCTTCCGAGCAGGGCGACCGGCGGCTCACGCCGCGGGTGCGCGGCAAGCTCGCCGACGCCGCCGACTACCTCGCCGCCGCGCCCGCCGTGGTGCGCGTCGTGCGGGACGCGCCCGTGGTGCTGGACCGGCCGGACACCGCTCCCGCCGCCCCGGCCGACCCGGACCGGTTGGCCGAGCTCGGCGCCCAGTGGGGCCTCGGCGGGCCCTTGGACCGGCTCATCGCCGCGCTCTGAGCCGGTGCCGCTCGACCGTCCCGGTCAGAACTGGGTGCCGCACCACGGCGGGCGCGCAGCGGCGAAGAGGCGGTCGGCGGCGGCGAGCGCCGACGGCTCGTGGACCTCGACGCGGTTCGCCGCGGCGAGGGTGCTCGGCCGGACGTCGCCCAGGTACAGCGAACCCAGCACGTCCACGTCCAGGCCCAGCTGCGGCGCGTCCGCGACCGGTTCCGCGCCACCCGGCCCGATCCGGTAGCGGCCCGAGTTCTGCGGCAGGAACGGGTCCCGCACCTCGACGACGACGGGCTCGGCCGCGCCGTAGGACCGCGCGGCCAGCGCCGCGGGCACGTCCACCAGCCGCACCCACAGGTCGTCGTCGACGCGGTCCACGCCGCAACCGCGCCGGTCCGCGAGCCACCACGGCAGCGGCTCGTCCAGCGGGCGGTCCACGGCGATCACCGAGGTCGCCAGGTCCAGGCCCAGCAGGAACCGCCACAGCGAAGCGGTGGCCGCGTCGTCCGCACCGTGCATGTCGCTCACCAGGATGCGGATCGACCCGTCGCCGAAGTGGTGGTCGGTCTTCGACGGCTCCCAGAGCGCGAACCCGTCGTCGGTGCCGGAGTCGTCGGAGTGCACCGCGACCCGCAGCGCTCCCCCGTTCTCCACCGTCCCGGCCAGCCGGGTGGTCCACCAGCCCTCGCCGCGGGCGATGAGGCCGGGCCTACCCGCGGCGATGCGGGAGTACAGCTCGGGCAGCAGCTTCTCCGCCGCGGGCCCGTCGACCAGCCGCACCTGCCCACCGATCGGTGCGTCCGGGCGCAGCTCGGCGTGCGTGCGGGCCACCTGCACCCGTTGCGACCGGGTTCCGAGGCCGTAGCCGAAGCGCGGGTAGATCCGCGTCTCCGAGGCGTGCAGGACCGCCAGCGGCTCACCGCGCTCCCGCAGCTCGGTCAGCTGCGCGCGCATCAGCTCCCGCAGCAGACCGCGCCGGGTGCGGTCCGCGCGCACCCCCACCCCGGTGACCGCGGCGGCGGGCAGCACCGCGCCGCCGGGCACCTCCAGGGCCGAGGTCATCGACAGGGCGGTACCGGCGAGCTCGCCGTCGAGGAACGCGCCGAACACCCGGCCCGGCTCGTACCTGGTCGAGGAGCGCTGCCAGCGCGCCTCCCCGGTGCGCTGCGGTTCGTGCAGCGAGGCCAGGAACAGGTCGAAGCTCGGGCGGTACTCGGATTCGGCCAGCGGCCGCACGTCGACGTCGGTCACGCCTGCATCCTGCCCAGTGCCGGGCCGCGCGTCGAGCGAATTCCCGGCTCCCTACCGCGGGTAGCCGACCTCGTAGGTACCGCTCGCGTCCCGGACGGTCACCGACACCGGCTTCGTCCCGCCGCCGAGGGTCACCTGGCAGTCGAACCGGTTGCCCGGCACCACCTGCTGCTCGGCCGGACAGCTCACCGATTCGACGGTGCCGAGGTGGTAGGAGTCGCGCAGCGTCTGCGCCACGCCCTGCTGCACGCTCTCCGGGTCGAAGCGGTCGTGCACCAGCACGCCGGGGTGCACGAAGCCGACGACGGCCAGCGACCCGGCGACGGTCACCAGGACCGCGCCGCCGAACACCCACGGCACCTTCGACCTCGTGCGCGGCGCGGGCGGCGGCGCGCAGCCGCGGCCGCGCGGGCCGACGACGATCGGCGGCAGGTTCGGG
This sequence comes from Saccharopolyspora sp. 7B, assembly GCF_020177435.1. NCBI lineage: Bacteria > Bacillati > Actinomycetota > Actinomycetes > Pseudonocardiales > Pseudonocardiaceae > Saccharopolyspora > Saccharopolyspora sp. 7B. The sequence goes on from NZ_JAIUKC010000105.1 coordinate 4,749, forward strand.
TGGGTGGATTCCGCGCCGGTGGCCCGCGGACGCCCGCCGGCGTCGCCGGTGCGGGGCTGCTGCCCCGGGTTCGCGGCGCCGGTCCTGCGGTCCGGTCCCGGTTGCTGCGCACCGGATTCCCCTTGCCGCGGGCGGGATTGCTGGTCCGGGCGCGGCGGGCGCTGGCCGATCTGCTGGGTCCGGCCGGGGTGGGAGTGACCGGGCTGGGCCTGCCCCGGGTGGGAAAGCCCCGGCCGGGTCTGGGTCTGCTGTGTCTGGCCGGGTTGACTCTGGCCGGGCTGGGCTTGGCCGGGCTGCGGCTGACCCGGTTGGGTGTGACCCGGCTGGGTCTGACCCGGCTGCGTCGCCCTGCCCTGCTGCTCCGCGCCGCCCTGGCCGGTCCTGCCCTGGCCCGGTCGCCCGGGACGGCGCCCGGGAACCGGCAGCCCCGGGTTGGTCCGCTGACCGGCACCGGCCGCGGAACCGGGGTGCCCTTGCGCCGGCCGACCGCCCTGCTGGGACGGGCCGTTGGGGCCGCTCATCCAGTACCTCCGGGAAAGCTGAAAGTTCCGGCGCGGCGCGCGACCCCCGACGCACCGCACCCCCGAATCCAATCACAGCGCGCCATCGCGCCATGACCCCGCCGGGTCGCGCGGCCGACGGCGATCAGCCGCCGCCGCAACCGATCCGGGCGCGGCGGCCGATCACACGGCGCCCGCGGCGACCACCCCGCGGCGGATCGCGGTGACGGCCTTCGCCGCCGCCGAACCCACCGGATCGGACTTGCCGGTGACGTCGCGGATCTGGTCGAGCAGGTCCACCACCTGGCGGCACCAGCGCACGAAGTCGCCCGCGGACAGCTCGTGACCGGTGGATTCGGCGGCGGTGAGCACCCGCTCCAGCGACTCGCCGCGCGCCCACCGGTACACCGGCCACGCGAACCCGGCGTCGGGTTCCCGGGTGCGGTCGAGCTTGTGCCTGCGCTCGTCCTCCTCCAGCTCGCCCCACACGTCCCAGGTCTTGTCCAGCACGTCGGCGACCGCCCCGGACGGCACCGGCGGCGAGACCGCGCCCTCCCGGCGGGACTCGTAGACCAGCGCGGACACCACGGCCGCGAGTTCCGCCGGCTGCAAGGACCGCCAGATCCCGGCGCGCAGGCATTCCGCGGCCAGCAGGTCTGATTCGCTGTAGAGCCGGGTGAGCCGCCTGCCGTTCTCGGTGACCGGCTGCTCCGGGTCGTCCGGCGTGACGTAGTCCCGTTCGGCGAGCAGGCCGATGATCCGGTCGAACGCGCGCGCCAGCGAATGCGTGGTGGTGGAGACCTTGCGCCGCAGGTGCTCGGTCTCGGACCGCAGCCGCTCGTACCGCTCGGCCCAGCGGGCGTGCTTCTCCCGCTCGTCGCAGCCGTGGCACGGGTGCGCCTTCAGCGCGCGGCGCAGGCTGGCCAGTTCGGCGTCGTCCCCGACGTCGGAGCGGCGCCCGCCGCGCCCGCCGCCCACCGAGATCCCGGTGTCCCGCAGGCTGGAGGCCAGGTCGCGGCGCGACTTCGGCGACCGGGTGTCCACGTGCTTGGGCAGCCGCATCCGGCCCAGCGCCTCCACCGGGGAGGTGAAGTCGGCGACGGACAACCGGCCGGACCAGCGGTCCTCGGTGACCACCAGCGGGCGCGGCTCCCCCATCGGCTCCAGGCCCGGGTCGATCACCACGGCCAGCCCGGAGCGGCGGCCCGCGGGCACCTGGATGACGTCGCCCTTGCGCAGCTTCTCCAGCGACTTCGCCGCCTCGGCCCGCTTCGACGCGCGGTTCTGCCTGGCCAGCACCTTCTCCCGCTCGGAGATGCGGCGGCGCAGCGAGAAGTACTCGGCGAAATCACCGAGGTGGCAGGTCATCGACTCCGCGTAGCCCTCCAGGGCGTCGGCGTTGCGGTCCACCCGCCGCGACATGCCGACCACCGAGCGGTCCGCCTGGAACTGCGCGAACGACTGCTCCAGCAGGTCGCGCGCCGCGTCCCGGCCCACCCGCTGCACCAGGTTCACGGCCATGTTGTAGCCGGGCCGGAACGAGGAGCGCAGCGGGTAGGTGCGGGTGGAGGCGAGCCCCGCGACCTGCTTCGGGTCCACGCCCGGCTGCCACACCACGACGGCGTGGCCCTCCACGTCGATGCCGCGGCGACCCGCGCGCCCGGTGAGCTGCGTGTACTCGCCGGGCGTGAGGTCGACGTGCGATTCGCCGTTGAACTTGACCAGCCGCTCCAGCACCACGGTGCGGGCGGGCATGTTGATGCCGAGGGCGAGCGTCTCGGTGGCGAACACGGCCTTGACGAGGCCGCGGACGAACAGCTCCTCCACCGTCTCCTTGAACGCGGGCAGCAGGCCGGCGTGGTGCGCGGCGATCCCGCGCTCCAGCGCGTCGCGCCACTCCCAGTAGCCGAGGACCGACAGGTCCGCCTCGGGCAGCGAGCTGGTGTGCTCCTCGATGACCTCGCGGATCTCGTCGACCTCGTGCTCGCCGGTGAGCCGCAGTCCCGCGCGCATGCACTGGCTCACGGCCGCGTCGCAGCCCGCGCGGCTGAAGATGAACACGATGGCGGGCAGCAGGCCCGCCGAGTTCAAGCTGTCCAGGACCTCCACCCGCGACGGTGCGAAGAACCGCGGCGGCCGGGGCCCCTTGCGCCTGCCGCCACCGGGACCGCCGCGGCCGCGGCCGTACGGCGAGTGCACCCGGGACAGCTCCTGGGTGTGGCGCAGCAGCCGCGGGTTCAGCGACAGCTCCCGCTCCGAGGTCTCGCCGCCGAACAGGTCGAACATCCGGGAGCCGACCTGCATGTGCTGCCACAGCGGCACCGGCCGGTGCTCGTCGACGACGACGGTGGTGTCGCCGCGGACCTCCACGAGCCATTCGCCGAACTCCTCGGCGTTGCTGACCGTCGCCGACAGGCTGGCCAGCTGCACGTGCTGCGGCAGGTGCAGGATCACCTCTTCCCACACGGCACCGCGGAACCGGTCGGCGAGGTAGTGCACCTCGTCCATCACCACGTAGCCGAGCTGGTCGATGCCGCGCGAGCCCGCGTACAGCATGTTGCGCAGCACCTCGGTGGTCATCACCACGACCTGCGCGTCCCCGTTGATGGAGGTGTCGCCGGTGAGCAGGCCCACCGCGTCCTCGCCGTAGCGCTCGCAGAGGTCGGCGAACTTCTGGTTGGACAGCGCCTTGATCGGGGTGGTGTAGAAGCAGCGGCGGCCCTCGGACAGCGCCAGGTGCACCGCGAACTCGCCGACCACGGTCTTGCCCGCGCCGGTGGGCGCGCAGACCAGCACGCCGTGGCCGGATTCGAGGGCCTGGCAGGAGGTGCGCTGGAACGCGTCGAGCTCGAAGCTCAGCGAACCGGCGAACTCGGCGAACTTCGGGTGCGCGCTGCGGCGGCGGTGCGCGGCGTAGGACTCGGCGGGCGAGGCGGGGGCGTCGTCCGCGTCCGCGCCGCGGCGGGCCTGCTCGCCGGTGGGACGGCGTCGAGCGCCTTCCGCGGCGGAGCGGCCGTCCCGGTCCGGTTCGCCGGTGGGGACGTCTCGATCCTGCGCTTCCGCGGGCCGGTCCTCCCGGGCGTGCTCGTCGGCGGGCCCGTCTTCCCGGTTCCGCTCGGCGGACCGGTCGCCCCGGTCCCGCGCACCGGCGGGCCGGTCGCCCTGGGCCTGCGCACCGGTGCGGCGGCCGCCCCGGGTCCGGTGGCGGCGCGGCGGGCCCGCGCTCCCGGGGGACGCGTCGGCGGAACCGGGCTCCACCGCGGGCGGGTTCTCGGCGGCCGGGTTCTCGGCCACCGGGTCACGGGGCGAACCGGGATTCTTCTCATCCGATCCCGAGCGATCCGGATGCGACATGTCGGAGTGCGAACGGCTCACAGCCACCCTGACAGGCTTTCACATCGCACCGACCGTCGTCGCAGGCGCAGTGCTCCGGAGCCGCCGCGCAACCCCGCGGCACGACGAGGTGGGGGGGCCGTTCGACCGGCGGGAGCGGGGCGAACGGCCCAGCCACCCGAGGTGAACGGGCAGCTCAGGCCGCGTCGCTCTTCGCAGCGGCCGGGGCGAGCACCTGGAGCGCGGCGGGCTGGCAGCGCAGGCTCACCGGCAGCCTGGCCTGCGGTTCGCCGTCGGCGAACGCGGTCCAGCCGTTGCCGCCGCCGAGCCGCACCGAGCGGGCCCGCAGCGTGCGCACCGCGGGGTGTTCGACGTGCTCGCCGGTGCGGATCGCGGGCAGCACCCGCAGCAGGTCGGCACGCCCCACCTCCCCGACGACGGTCACGTCGAACAGGCCGTCGGTCGGGTCCGCGCCGGGGCAGATCGGCACCCCGCCGCCGTAGTAGGGCGTGTTGCCGACGGCCACGCAGGTCGCGGCCACGTCGAGCACCACGTTGTCCGCTTCGACCCGCAGCGGCATGGCCTGCAGCCGGGCGAGCTCGCGCAGCACGGCCACGTCGTAGCGGGCGCGCCCGATGGGTAACCGGGAGCGGTTCACCCTGCTGTTGACCTGGGCGTCGAACCCCGCGCACAGCACGGTCGCGAACCGCTGCCCGCCGACCACGCGGCCCAGGTCCAGCGCCCGCCGGTGCCCGCCCTGCACGGCGTCGGTGGCGGCCCGCACGGCCTCCAGCGGGTCGGCGGGCAGGCCGAGCGCGCGGGCCAGGTCGTTGCCGGTGCCCACCGGGATGATCGCCAGCGCGGTGCGCGCCCCGGCGCAGGCCTGCACGGCGGCGTGCGCGGCACCGTCCCCGCCGACCACGGCCAGCACGTCGACGTCGTCGCCCACCGCGGCGCGGGCGGCGGTGGCGAACTCGGCGGCGTCGGCGGCGATCACGACGCGGACCGCCGAGACCACGCGGAACCGCCGGACGGCCTGCGCGGCGACGGCCGCGCCGCGGCCCCGGCCGGAAGCTGGATTGATCAACACCACGGTGCGCATGGGGCAACATCGTGGCCCACGCCCCCGTCGCGTGACCAGCCACCACCGGGAACCCCCGGTCAGCGGCCGTTCGCGCGGAAGTCCCGCTAGTGCGGAAGTCCGGCTAGTCCGGCCGGACGAACCCCTCGGGCAGGCGCAGCGCTCCCAGCAGCGGGGGCTCCGCGACGCGGCGCTGCTCGCGGCCCGCGACCTGCGGGAGGTGCTGCGGCCGGGGGCCCGCGGCAGGGCGCGGCGGGACCGAGCAGGCGCGGTCGGCCGCCCGCACCGCCTCCTCCCGGCCCGGTTCCTCCGCGCGGAGCCGTTCCTCGGCGAACAGCCGCGGCAGTTCGGGCAGGGCGTAGCGCCCGCCGCCCGCGACGCAGTCCAGCAGGCCGAGGTCCACCAGTTCCTCCAGCGCCCGTTCGACGGAGTCGACGTCGAGCTCCGCGAGCAGCGCGGCCCGCCGCACCGTGATCTCCCCGTCCCTGGCGAGCGCGAGCCGCCGGAACACGGTCCGGGCGAGCTCACCGCACCGCCGGTGGACCGCCGCGAGCACCGGCCGCACCGCCAGGTCGCCCGCGGTGAGCGCGTCGAGCCGCCCGCGCCGGTCCGCCAGCCGCCGCAGCAGGTCGGACACCAGCCAGGTGGGGCGCCCGGCGAGCCGGTTGCCCGCGATCCGCAGCGCCAGCGGCAGGTGCCCGCACAGCTCGGCCAGCGCCACGGCCGCCGACGGCTCGCGGCTCATCCGCTCGTCCCCGGCGATGGCGCCGAGCAGCCGCACCGAATCGGCCGGGGCTAGCACGTCCAGCGGGATCCGCGCCACCGATTCCAACCCGGCCAGCCCGCCGCGCCCGGCGACGAGCAGCAGGCAGTCCGGGTCGCTGGGCAGCAGCGGCCGCACCTGCGCCTCGTCGGTGACGTCGTCGAGGACCAGCAGCACCCGGCGGCCCTGCAACAGCGAGCGGTACAGGCTGGAGCGCGCGTCGGCGCCGGGCGGCAGCCGGTTCTCGGCGACGCCGAGCGCGCGCAGCACCACCCCGAGCGCGTGCTCCGGGCGCACCCGCCCGTACCGGTGCATCGGCAGGAAGAGGCAGCCGTCCGGGTAGTGCTCGGCGAGCCGGTGCGCGGTGTGCACCAGGAAGGTGGACTTGCCGACTCCGGGCGGACCGGTGACGGCCACGACGGGGGCGCTGCGGGGGCGGCGCTCCGCTGCGGCCACGGTCCGCAGCTCGGCGGCCGCCTGCTCGCGGCCGGTGAGGTCGGCGATCTCGGGCGGCAGCGCGCACAGCATCCCGCCCCAGCCCGGGTCCGGCGGAGCCGGTGCGGCCTCCGGCGTTCCGATCCCGGGGCGCGGCAACAGGTTCCGCAGCTCCCCCTCGTCGGTGGCGAGGGCCGCGGCCAGCGAACGCAGTGTCCGGGCCTGCGGGCGGGCCACCCGTCCGCGTTCCATGTCGCCGATGGCGCGGGCGCTGATGCCGGTGCGCCGGGCCAGTTCCTCCTGGGTGAGGCCGGCACGGGCGCGGCGCCGCCGGAGCGCGGTCCCGAAACCGGGGTGCGGGGTGTCGCCGGGACCGACCTGCGCCATGTACCCCACCACTTCTCCCGCAGCGGCGGGCCGGGTCCGCCGGCGTACCGCGCCGGAATTCAGGCCGCCACGCTGCGGTACCGACGTTCTCCCCGAGCCCCCGATGATCTCCGGACACCATTATCCGGAGATGCTTCGCACGGCACAACGTCCGCGATCGCGCCATTCCCCGGCCCGGTGATCTCGCCGTCACCGGATGCATTCCCACTGCTCGAACGGACGCACCCGAATGGCAGCGGAAATGCACTCGATCAGCCGAGCACGGGTTCCGGGCCGGAAGAAATGCGCGCGCCCGTTCTTCCTGTGGATCTTCCTGGCCGGGTTCGGCATTTCGTGCTTCGCTGGATCAGGGGACGCCGATCGGGCGGCGTGGGATCGATTCGGGGAGGGGTGCGCATGTCGGGGTACCGAGCGGGCCGCCGGAGCGCCCCGCGGCCGAGGTGCTCCGGACGGACGGGATCCGGGAACACCGGGTCACCGCGGCAGATCCCGCAGCACCCCGCTGACGTTGAGCACCTCCACGCACCGCGGCGCGCGCTGCCCCGACGGCGGAGTTCCGGGCAGGGCGCAATTCACCTCGCCGACGACGCGTCCACCCGCGGGGACTTCGATGGGCGTGACCCAGTGGTAGTCCTGGTTCCGGAACGTTTCCAGCGCGATCGTGGTGACCATGCGACCGCCGAACCAAATGGTGAGCACTCCTTCATCGCCCTGGGAGTTCGCCAGCACCAAGTCGGTGATGTAGAACACCTTCCCCTCCGGGACGATGTAGGGCTGGGCACCGGCCTCTCCGCCATTCGTGGCCACTCGAATGGTCGTGGAGAACTGCCCGCCGCCCGGCACGGTGTTGCTCCCGGGCGGAACGGTTCCGGGCGGTCGGTCCTGCTGGTCCCCGCCCGGTTCCTCCGCCGGGGGCGGCGGTTCGGGCTGCGGCTGCGGAGCGGGGGCGAGTTCGCCGTTGCGCGCCATCTCCTGCGCCCGCTCTTCCGCGGCCTCCTTCGCCGCGGACTCCAGCGTCGGCTTCAGCAGCGCGAACCAGGCGATCAGCAGCGCCAGCAGCAGCGCCAGCAACGCCAGCAGCCACTTCGGCAGGATCGGCAGCTGGTGCAGCTCCCCGTCCAGCTGCTCCGGGTACGCCTCGAACCCCGTCGCCGGAAACGCACCGGCACCCGCGGGCGCCGTCACCGCGTCGTGGACCGCGACCGGCGAGGCGGTGACCACGAACGGCGTGCGCACCGGGGCACCGAACCAGATCAGCTTCGCGGCGCGCGCCCGCAGCCGCACCTCCACCTGCTCGTCCGGTTCGACCCGGGGCCGAGATTCCTCCAGCCGGAACCGGAGTTCCTCGGCGGCGTCCCCCGGTTCCAGCGGCACGTCGATCGGCGTGTTGCCCTGGTTGTGCAGCACCACGTGGAAGCGGCCGGTGCGCCAGGCCCGGCGGCGTTGCGGCGCCAGCCACGCGCGCAGCTGCTGGAACGGTTCGACGTGCACGGTCGCCTCGGGCACCGCCACCAGCTCGGGCCGTTCCACCGGGGTGACCCGCACCGCCAGCGGTACGTCCCCGGCGGGCACCTCGGGAGACCTCGGCGGGCGCAGCACCAGCGTCACGCTGCCCCGCGTCCCCGGGTAGAGCGAGAGCCGCGCCGGTTCGACGACGGTCCACGGCGAGCAGCGACCGACGACCTCGAACTCGTAGGCCTCCACGATGTCGGTGCCGTTGTGCACGGTCAGGGTCGCGGTGGCCTCCCCGCCCGGGGCGACCACGATCGTCTCGTTCTCCCACACAGCTGAGGTGCTCACCCGACGAAAGCTAGGTGCCCCCGGCCGTCCGCGGCAGGGCCTCGGGGGCAGCGGGCGGGCAGGGCGGCTGCCCGCACCGACGCAACCCGACTGCCCGGACCTCCCGGCCACGACCCACGAGGTGAGGAGAGAGCGGACATGACCACGAGAGTGCCCGTCGCGGTGCACGCGGGCGACCCGCTGCTGCACGCGGGCGTGACCGCGCAGCTGCGCCCGCGTCCCGAGGTGGACGTGCTGAAGCTCGACGAGCACGAGAAGGCGCAGGTGTCGCTGGTCGTGGTGGACCGGGTGGACGACGAGGCGGTGCTGCTGCTGCGGCGGTTGCAGCGGACGCCGAGCACCCGCACCGGCCTCATCGTCGGCGAGTTCGGGCAGAACGCGCTGCGCATCGTCATCGAGTGCGGGGTGTCGGCGGTGCTGCGGCGGGCGGAGGCCGAGCAGGACCGGGTCGTCGGGCTGATCACCGCCCTGGTGCGCGGGGAGAGCGTGCTGCCCGGCGACATGCTCTCCCGGCTGCTGGACCACGTGGGCCGGTTGCAGCGCAGTTCCGCCGACGCGCAGGGCTTCAACCTGTCGACGCTGACGGCGCGGGAGGTGGAGGTGCTGCGGTTGATCTCGGAGGGCTTCGACACCGGGGAGATCGCGGGGAAGATGTCGTACTCGGAGCGCACGGTGAAGAACATCCTGCACGAGGTCACCACCCGCCTGCAGCTGCGCAACCGGGCGCACGCGGTCGGCCACGTGATGCGGCAGGGGTTGATCTGATTCCCCTCGCGTTGCCCGAAAGTCCCCTGCGGGCTTCCCGCCCCGGTGCCTGAGCGGACCTCCCGGGTGCCCCCGGCTGCGGACAGGATCGGACGGGGTTCCGAGCTCGGAGGTGGGGAATGCAGGTGTCGGGCGCGTTCCGGCGCGGGCGGGTGCGCGTCGGGGGCGCCCTGTTCGGCGTGCTCGTGGTGCTGTGCGGGCTGATCTGGTTGCCGCCCGCGACGGCGCAGCAGGATCCGCCGGCGGGCCGCATCGCGTTCTCCGGGCCGGGGCACCGCAGCATCGGCCTCGTCGACGACACCTCCGGGTCCGCGGACGGGAAGACCTCGGAACCGCTGCTGGACGAGCGGCCCGCGCACTTCGACGAGGACCCGGCGACCCGCGGCGACCTGGTGGTGTTCACCAGCCTCCGCGACGAGGCCACCGCGCAGGTGTACCTGCGCGACGGTTCCGGTTCGGTGCGCCGGTTGACCGAGGGCCGCGACGCCGCGCACCCGAAGCTGTCCCCGGACGGCCGGTGGGTGGTGTTCGACTCGGCGGAGCCCGCGGGCGGGCAGCGGACGCAGCGGGACCTGTGGCGGGTGCGCACCGACGGCACGCAGCTGACCCGGCTCACCACGTCCGCGTCGAACGAGACCTGGCCGTCGTTCTCCCCGGACGGGGAGCGGATCGCGTTCGCGGGCGACGCGACCGGGCGCTGGCAGATCTACACCCGCGAGGTCACCGGCGCGTTCGCGCAGCAGCGCACCCGGGAGCCGAGCGGGGCCGCGGTGCAGCCCGCGTGGAACCCGGTGGACGAGGACCGGATCGCCTACACCTTCGACCCGGACGGGAACCTCGCGGACAGCTACGACCAGCAGGTTCGGGTGCTGTCGAGCCCGGGACAGACCACCGGGGACGCGCTGCTCGGCGGCGACCGGGCCTCGTGGACGAGCTTCTGGCCGGTGTGGCGGGCGGACGGCGAGTGCCTGCTGTTCCTGAGCCACGACCTGCCGAGCGGGCGGTTCACCACGAACTACGTGTACCGGGTGGACGTCCCGACGGCACCGACCACGAACACCCCGGTGCTGATGCTCGACGAGGTGCGGGAGGTCGACTCGCCCGCGCTGCTGCCCGGCGGCCGGCTGCTGGTGGCGCGCACGACGGCGTGCTGCTTCAACGTGGCCCAGCTGCAGGACATCCGGCCGGACGGCAGCGATCCGCGCAGCCTCGGCGTGGACGTGCTGCACGAGGACCCGGCGGCCGCCGAGGATTCCAGCAAGTTGTTCGAACCGGACCCGGACTACGACCCGTGGACGCAGCGGCAGTCCTACTCCCCCGACGGCGCGACGATCGCGGTGAGCGCGTTCAGCGGCCCGCAGGGGGATCGGCGGCAGCGCATCCAGCTGGTGGACGCGGACGGCTCGAACCGGCGGGAACTGCCCATCGCGGACCGCGGGCAGGACGACTGGGAGACCGACGCGGCCTGGTCCCCGGACGGCACGAAGCTGGCGGTGGCGCGCCGCTCCCCCGGCGGCCAGCCCGGCGATCAGGGCCGCGGCAAGAGCCGGATCGTGATCGTGGAGGTGGCCACCGGCGAGGTCCTCGGCCGGGTGCCGCCGCGGAACCAGGCGGAGGACGACACCCAGCCGGTGTTCTCCCCCGACGGGGAACGGCTCGCGTTCAGCCGCGGGCAGCTGATCGTGCCTGCGGAGCAGCGCTACAACCACATCTGGTTCGCCCAGGTGGGGAAGCTGGAGCAGCAGCGCAACGTCACCGAGGAGCTCTGCGACTGCCCCGAGCTGGTGGTCGACGACAGCGCCGCGTTCTCCCCCGACGGCGCGAGCCTGGCGTTCAACCGGGAACCGCACGGGCTGTACCGCTACGAGATCGAGGACGAGTCGTGCTCGGTGGTGCTGCCGGAATCCGAGGACTCCTGCCGCGACAAGCCCGGCGACGGCGACGACCCGCCCGAGCACTTCCAGCCGCGCGACCTCAGCTGGTCCCCGGACGGGAGCAGCGCGGTGTTCTCCGAGCGGGCGAGCGTGAACGCCCCCGAGCACCTGTCCGCGGTGGACATGCGGACCGGCCGGATCACCCCGCTCACCCAGGGCTTCCCCGGCAGGCAGAAGGAAGCGACCTGGCAGGCCACGGTCGACGTGAGCGTGTCCGCGCCGGAGCGCACCGACGAGATCGACGTGGGCGACGAGGTGCGGGTCTCGGCGCAGATCACCAACAACGGCCCGGCCGCCGCCCCCGGCGCGACCGCCGAGCTCACCGTGCCGGACGGGGCGCGGCTGACCGGGATCGACTCGACGGTGGGCACCTGCGGGCAGGACGGCCGGTGCGAGCTCGGCCTGCTCGAACCGGACCAGCAGGTGCGGGTGACCGCGACCGTCGTCGGAGTCGACGGCGGCGACCAGCGGCTCCGCTGGCAGGCGCGCAGCCGGATGCGGGACAGCAGACCCGCCGACAACACCGCGACCACGATCGTGCCGGTCGTCGCGCCGGAACCGCCTGCGCCGCCACCACCACCTCCGCCGCCTCCGGCGCCCGCGGCCCCGGGGGTGACGGTGCGGGCCGACCCGAACCCGTCCTACGTGGGCGGCCGCACCGACGTGACGTTCACGGTGCGCAACGCAGGCCCCTCCCCCGCGACCGGGTTGACGCTGGACGTGGCGCTACCGCCGGGGATCCCGGTGACCGCGCTGCCGCCGGGGTGCTCGGCGAGCCGATGCCTGCTGCCGGACCTGCCGCCGGGCGCGGAACGGCCGGTGGTGCTGGTGCTGGCGCCGAAGGCGGCGCTGGACGGCGAGATCACCGGCACGCTGCGCACCACCGGCACCGACACGACCCCGGCGGACAACCTGGCGCGCACCCCGTACCGGGTGCTGCAACCGCGGATCATCTCGGTCCCCGAGGTGGGCGAGCCGGGATTCGTGACCTCGGTGCGCGGCTTCGACTTCCCGCCGGGGGTGCCGGTGCGGCTGAACTGGACACCGGGCATCACCGCGGCCGCCGCGCCCACGATCCCCGGCCCGGACGGGAGGTTCGCGGCGCAGCTGCTGATCTTGCCGAAGGACCGGCTCGGCCCGCGCGACATCACCGCCACCGGCGCGGGCTTCAGCCCGGTCCACGTCCCGGAACCGTTCCTGGTCGTCGCCCCCGCGGTCCCGCCGCCGCTGATGGGACGGCGGTGATCGAGCGGTGCGGGCGCGGCGCCGAGGCCGCTGAGGTGCCGCCACCCGACCCGGCCTGCCGCAGGAACGCGAGGAGCGCGCAGTGATCCACGAAGTCGACGAGGGCCTGCGGTTGCTGCTGGCCGAGGAGGGCCTGCCCGGTTCGGGGGTGGAGCTGGCGTTCGACCCGCCCACCACGGATTGGGCGGCGAAGCGCAACGCCCCGACGGTGAACGTGTTCCTCTACGACCTCCGGGAGGAGCCGGCGCTGCGCCGGTCCGGTGCGGTGGACCGGTTCGACGAGTCCGGCGAGGTCGTCGGCCGCTTCGACCCGCCGCGCTGGTTCCAGCTGTCCTACCTGGTGACGGCGTGGACGAACCGTCCGCAGGACGAGCACCGGCTGCTGGCGCAGGCGCTGCGCGGCCTCATCCGGTACGAGGCGCTGGATCCGCGGTGGCGCACGGGTTCGCTGGGCGAGCTCGGGTTGGCGGTGTCGTTGGAGACGGGCGGGGAGCTGGCGGAGAACCGGTCGCCGACGGACGTGTGGTCGGCGTTGGGCGGCGAGCTGAAACCGTCGATCCCGCTGCGGGTGACCGCGCCGCTGGCGGGCGTGCTGCGCCCGGTCGGCCCGCCGGTCACGGAGGGCGTGGCGCTGCGCGGCCGGGCGTCGTTCCCGGAGGGGCCCGCCGACGAGCAGCGGCACCTGCGCTACGACGGGACCGCCGCCGAGGGCGACGGGTTCTCCTCGCCGAAGCCGCGCCCGCAGGGCCGCCGCCGGCTGCGGGGCCCGTTGTGAGCGGCGAGCTGTGGGAGCGGCTGCGCGCGGTGGAGCACCGGGTGCGGCTCGCGCTGGACGCCCGCGCCGATCCGGACCGCGACGACCCGTACCGCGGCCTGTACCTCACCGAGGAGATGGTGCGGCGGGTGCTGGAATCCCCGTCGGCGTCCTGGTCCGCGGAACCGGGCGAGGTAGCCGAACCGGGCGCGCGGCTGGCGCGGCTGGTCGCGGATTTCGGCTTGGCCGCGTGGGACGTGGAGTTCCTGCTGATCGCGCTGGCCCCCGAGCTGGACGCCCGGTTCGAGCGGCTCTACGGCTACCTCAACGACGACGTGACACGGCGGCGGGCGACGCCCGGCATGGTGCTGGAGCTGTGCGGGATGCCGACGGCGGGCGCGGGCCGGTTCCGCTTCGCCCCGGAGGCGCCGCTGGTGGCGGGCGGTCTGCTGGAGGTGCAGGAGCCGGAGCGACCGCTGCTGACCAGGACGCTGCGGGTGCCGGACCGGGTGGTGGCGCACCTGCTCGGCGGGGACGAGCCGGACCCGGCGGTGCGCGGCCTGGCGCGGGTGGTGGACGAGCCGGTCGCGGAACCGGCGGAACTGGTGAAGCGCCTGGCCACCGGCCTGGACGCGGGAATCGGCGCGGTCCACCTGCGCGGTGCGGCGGGCGCCGAGCAGCAGGCGGTGGACGCGTTGGCGGTGAGCGGGCGCGCGGCGCTGGTGCTGGACGCGGCGGCGCTGGACGCCGAAGCGGAACCCCCGGTGGCGGAGCTGGTGCGGGAGGCGCGGCTGCGGCGAGCGGGCCTGGTGTTCGGGCCGCTGGAGTCGTCGTCGCGCCCCGAATCCGCGCGCCTCCTGCGGCGGCTGCTGGACGAGTCGGCGCGGATTCCGCTGCTGCTGCACGGTTCCGGCGGCTGGGACCCGGCCTGGGCGCGGCAGGCACCGCTGTCGCTGACCTCGCCCGAACCGGACCGCGCCGCGCTGTGGCACCGCGCGCTCGCCGAGGCCGGCGCCGGGGACGTCGACGTCGAGCCGTTGAGCGCGTACCGGCTCGGCGCCGACCAGGTGCGCCGGGCCGCCTCGGTGGCGACCCGCCTGGCCCGCTTCGAAGGGCGGCCGCTCGACGCGGACCACCTGCGCGCCGGGGTGCGCGCGCAGAACGGCGCCGGGCTGGAACGCCTGGCCCGCCGCATCACACCCGGTGTCAGCTGGGAGGACCTGGTGCTGCCCGAGCGGACGACGCGGGCGCTGGCGGAGCTGTCGGTGCGCGCCCGGCACCGGGACCGGGTGCTCGGCGACTGGCGGATGCGCCCCGGCGGCGGTCGCGGGCGCGGTGTGGTCGCGCTGTTCGCCGGTGAATCCGGCACCGGCAAGACGATGTCCGCGGAAGTGGTCGCCGCCGACCTCGGCATGGAGCTCTACGTGGTCGATCTGTCCACAGTGGTCGACAAGTACGTGGGCGAGACGGAGAAGAACCTGGAGCGCATCTTCACCGAAGCGGCCGGGGTGAACGGGGTGCTGCTGTTCGACGAAGCGGACGCGATCTTCGGCAAGCGCTCCCAGGTGAAGGACGCGCACGACCGCTACGCCAACGTCGAATCGGCGTACCTGCTGCAGCGGATGGAGTCCTTCGACGGCATCGCGGTGCTCACCACGAACCTCCGCGCCAACCTCGACGAGGCCTTCACCCGCCGGCTGGACGTCATCGCCGACTTCCCCGTGCCCGAAGCGGAGCAGCGCCGCGCCCTCTGGGACCGCACCCTCGGCGCCGAACTCCCCCGCGCCGACGACCTCGACCTGGACCGCTGCGCCGAGCGCTTCGAACTCGCCGGAGGCTCCATCCGGGCCTGCGCCGTCACCGCCGCCTACCTCGCCGCCGAAGCCGGCCGCCCGGTCACGACGGCCGATCTGCTCACCGCCATCCGCCAGGAGTACGCCAAGCTCGGGAGGCTGGCCCTCGACGCCGAGTTCGAGTAGGGGCTCCTACGGGTGCGGGCCGACCGTGATGATCGTCAGCTCGTCCACTCCTGGACCGTGCACCCACCAGATCCGCCACGCGCCCGGGGTGCGGTTCTCGACGTAGGACTCCCACACGTCCTCACCGTCCGGGCCGGTGATCGAGTGGTACTTGTGCGACTGGAGGCCCGGATGCGACGGACCGATGTCGCGCAACAACCGCAGGGTTTTGCGGACCTTCTTCCACTTGTCCCTGTTCCGCGGTCGTTGCAGGTCTTCGATGACCTTCTGGGCCTGAGCGGTGTAGGCCAGGAGGAACGGAGGCGCGCTCACTCGTCGTCGTCTTCCAAGTAGTCGTCCCGGTAGGAGATCCGTCCGGCCGAGCTGTCCGCGAGCCCTCGCAGCAAGGAGTCGCGGAGCTCGTCGTTCTCCCAAATGATCATTTCGCGCGCGGGGACGCTGGCCATCGGAATCATGCGGATCTCGCCGGTGCCCTCGTTCTTGAACACCAGGTAACGATCTTTCCGGCGCACTCCCGCACGCCCGAGCGCGATGCGGGAACGCTCATCGGCTTCGACCTCGGCGATGCGCTCGAAGTCGGCGTCGGTTTCAGCCATCGCACCCATGCCGCTCTCCCCTGCTCGTAGCCTCCACCCAGTATGCCACGAGTGGGCAAGTGGGCAATGCCCACATGTATCGAACCAAGGAGTGGCGCGCTGTCATGACCTGGCCCGTGCGGCTCAGCCACCAGGCCGTGAGCACCGTTTGGTAGACATCCGGCATGGCGTTGTGGGAGGGCGGAACGGAGCCCTGGACGGTGTTCGTGTCGGACGCGTTGCAGTCCCGGCTGGACGCGTGCTGCGCGGACGGGCGCACGGCCACCGCGGTGGCGTTCGAGGCGATCGAGGCGGTGCACGACCGGTTGCCGGACGTGGTGCGCGGCGCGCGGGCGCGGCTCCGGTCGCCGCACGCCAGGGACGAGGTGCACTACCTCGGCTCCGGGCCGGTGCAGGTCCGCATCCGGCCGGACTCCGAGCAGGCCGCGCTGCTGGCGCGGTGGTCCGAGGAGCTCGGCGCACCGATCACGACCTGGCTGCCCCCGGTGCTCAACGCCCACCTGCCCGGCCGGGTGGAACCGGAGAACATGCCCTGGATCGTCCAGGACGAGCAGCGGTAGCCGTGCTCAGCCGGCCCGGTCGAGCTACTCGGTGGTAGCACCGCCGGACCGCCCGTCACCGCCGGACCGCCCGTCACCGCCGGACCGCCCGTCGCCGCCGATGGCCCAGGCGACGTGGCCGTCGGGTCGGACGAGCACCGCATCGGCGCTCGCCCAGGGTTCCGCGGCACCGCTCAGCTCGGCCCGGTGCCGCCGCGTGCCGGGCGGAAGCGCGGTGTCGGCTCCGCCCGCGGTGAGGTCGAGCAGCACGTGGTTTCCACCGCGCAGCAAGGGGAACAGCTCGCCGCCGTCCGCGAACGCCAGGTTCGGCGCGCGCCGCCCGGCCAGCGGGTGCGCGGGTTCGGCGGGTGCGTAGCGGACGTCCAGCGCGCCGAGGCGTTCGGCGAGCGCGCGGGAGAACTCGGGGACCTCGCGGATCATGCCGGACAGGAATCCGCGCAGTGCCAGCCCTTCGACGGACCCGGTGGTCATGAGCGCGGTCTGCGCCCGGGTCGATTCGAGCAGGTCCGCACCGACCGGGTGCCGTTCGGCGTGGTAGCTGTCGAGCAGCCCGGGTTCGGCGGTGCCGCGCAGGGTGGCGGCGAGCTTCCAGCCGAGGTTGGTCGCGTCCTGGAAGCCGACGTTGAGCCCGACGCCGCCGGTCGGGAAGTGCATGTGCGCGGCGTCCCCGGCGAGCAGCACGCGCCCCCGCCGGTAGGCGTCGGCCTGCCGGGTGGCGTTGCCGAACCGGGAGGTCCAGCTCGGCGAGTGCAGCCCGAAGTCCGTGCCCAGCGCGCGCCGCAGCTTGTCCCGCACTTCCGCGGTGGTCAGCTCGCCGGGGTGCTCGGTCCGGTGGTCCTCCGGTGCGATGCCGACGAACCGGGTGCGGCCGCCGGGCATCGGGACGGCCATGACGCCGCCGTCGGGTCCGAACGCGCTGACCGCTCCGGCGGGCGGGTCGGCGAGGACGACGTCGGCGAGCCAGCCCCAGATCGTGCTGCCGGTGCCGGGGAATCCGATGCCGGCCGAGGTCCGCACGGTGCTGCGGGTTCCGTCGCAGCCGACGACGTAGCGGGCCGCCAGCTCGTACGTCCCGGCGGGCCCCTCGACCGCGATGCGGACCGAATCCGGGCCCTGGTCGAGGCCGGTGACCTGGTGCCCGCGGTGGATCGGCACGCCCCGGTCGCTCGCGTGCGCCGCCAGGAGTTCCTCGGTGCGGACCTGCGGCAGGAACAGGGTGAACGGGTAGGGCGTGTCGAGCTCGCGGAAGTCGAGCCGCGCGTCCAGTGCGCCGAAGTGGCCGGTGGGCAGCGGGATCCCCGCGTCGACGAACTCGTCGGCGATGCCGCGCATCCCCAAGATCTCGATGGTCCGCGGGTGGAGGGTGAGCGCCTTGGAGTGCGGTTCGGGTTCGCGCTTCGCCTCCAGCACGGTCGCGGACACCCCTTGCAGCCGCAGCTCCGCGGCGAGCCAGAGCCCGGTGGGTCCGGCTCCGACGATCACGATGTCTTCCACGCGCGCTCCTTAGTCAGTGACCAATGGACTCCTCCAGTAAACTAGGTCAATGACCAAGGCGCAACGAGCGGCGCTCACCCCGGCCGACGTCGTCGACGCGGCCATGCGGCTGCTGGCCGAGGAAGGCCTCGACGCCGTGACGGTGCGCGCGGTCGCCGACCGGCTCGGCGTGCAGATGAACACCGTCCTGTGGCACGTCAAGACCAAGAAGCGGCTGCTGGAGCTGATGGCGGACGCGGTCGTCGGCACCGTCGACCACACCGGCCTGCCGGAGGCGGCCGACGAGCGGGCGGGCGAACTGATCCGCCGTTACCGGGCCGCACTGCTGGCCCACCGGGACGGCGCCGCCCTCGTGACCGGGACCCACGTCCCCGAACCGCACACCCTGCGCTTCGGCGAAGCGCTGCTCGCCGCCCTCCGCGCATCGCACGATGACCCCCTGGCGGCCACCCGGATCTTCTACGCGCTCGTCTACTTCACCCTCGGCCTCTCCCAGGAGCAGCAGACCACCGGCGACGCCGACCAGGACCGGCTCGCCCGGGCCGCGGACCCCGAAACCCACCCGGCGCTGATCGCCTCGCTCGAGGCCCTCGCCGCCGACACCTTCGACGACCGCTTCGAAGACGGAATCCGACGACTCCTCGCCCCGGACCGGACCTGACCCACCGCCCACGCACCACCACGATCACGTCCGGCGACACCGGGACCACCGGGGACCACCGGGGACCACCGGGGACCACCGGGGACCACCGCAAAGCCGCACTCAGAACCGACGGAGCGAAAAACGAGTACCCGCTTATCCCCGCGTGCGCGGGCCGACACTTCTTGAGCTGGGGGTTCGTTCGGCTGAAGGGGCGTTTTCATTCAGCGCCGTAAGCTTACTCGTGCGGCGGCGACGGTCGGATTCGATGTGATCGCGCTTCACGGCGCTGCGGGGCCGACACGTGCCAGTCCTCCGGGTGCGCAGGTGGGCGACGCCGTCGCGGAGGACGCGCTGGCGGTCGACGTAGTACTCCACGCCGACGAGCGTCGAGGGCTCCTCGATGAGGCCGACGATGAACTTGCTCGACTCTGCCGGACTCATCGCCACTTCGTCCATCCTGCCAAGTGCTTCTTCATAGGCGGAGACTTCAGCAGTCTCGTGCAGGAACAATCCCGAGATTCGATTCTCCAGATGCACCACCGGATCTCGACCGTCGCTGAACGAGGCGATCGAGAAGAGCCCTTCCAACCCCGGATGCCAATCAGCGCGAAGCGGCACCACCTGGATCTCGACGTTGTCCGGCGACCGGCGCGGAGATCGCGGCGACCACGCCCTCATCGACACCGTTCCCGTCGCGCAACCCTGGGTGAACGACCACGACGTCGCCCGAAAAGCCCACACCTGGGCCAAGAACAACCCCCGCGGCTGAGCCCCGCGATGCCCGATCAGCTCCCGACCGGCCCGAACTCGGCGATCCCGCCCAGCCGACGCCCCGGCCTCCTCTTCCGACCCGGGCCAACCGGGTACGTCCTCCACCTGACCGGTCACATTCAGGCCGACACCACCCCGGACCGCACCATCACGCTCTACGAACGCGTGCTGCACGGCCTCAGAAAGCTCTGACCGAGCGGACGACGAAGCGCCATCTCGCACTACGCGGAGACGCGGTCGTCACCTCGGCCGACCTCGACGGTGGAGACTGTCACGTCGTGATCGTCGAACCTTGATGTCTTTCCACGAGCGGTTCATCGATCGAGTCCTTTCTTCGTATCGGCGACGTGCTGGGCATAGCGCTTCTCCGCGAGCGGGACGGCTTCGGGCGCAGGGCCTGAGCTCCTCGTCCGCCGACTTCGCCGCTCACGCACCACCTTGTTCCCGCTGCCTGCGAGCGATGTAGGTCTTGCGCCCATTCGAGATCGCGGTCTCACTGACGTCGAAGTAGTCGGCGAACGCCGCCGCCGCTCCGCTTCCGCGCCCCTCCCTCGTGATGACCTGATCGATGATGGGCCACTGGTCCGCGCGAATCTTCGGCTTGTTGCCTCCCCTGGACCGCGGGTCCCTGCCATCGCCGACGCCCTCGTTCTTGGCCAGTTCCAGGTCCTCGCGCACCTTTTTGCTCAGCGTGAACTTGGTGGTTCCCTTGGCCGCCGATTCGCGGGTCGCCTCGCCGGCGGGCCGTCCCTGACTCTTCGCCTTGTTCTTGGAGATGTTCTCCGTGATGGCGGGCAGCGGTTTCACCCGTGGTTCGTAGACGAAATCGACGTCGTCGGCCTCGCTGTCGGAGCCGGTGTCGTAGCCGATCTCGATTCGCTGGTCGTGCAACGCGTACCTTGCTTCACCGGTCTCCTCATCCTCATCGACCCGAACCGGGTGCAGCGGAGATTCCCCGCCGCTCGGTCCGGCCTGCGAGCCCGCGCTGAGACCGCCCTTCGCCGAAACGTTCATCCGGACCTGCTCGGTCAGCTTGGTGGCCAGCGGAGACCGGCCTTCCTCGTCGACATCGGTGATCCAGCTGGGAAAGTGCTCGACGGCGGCCTGCGCGGACTCCTTGTAGTACGCACCCGGCCTTTCGTGGACGTCGAGGTCGAAGTCCCGCTTCAACAGGTCCAGCAGCGCCCAGCAGCTCCGGCAAGGACGACGCTGGCCGCGGATGACCACCCGTCCGGCCTGTTCCCGGTCCGCTCCTGAATTGTTCAGCGCCAGCAGATGCTTCTGCTCAGCGTGCATGGTCTTCATCGACGCATTGGTCCCCGGGCCGCGCAGCAGGATGACCGAGCTCCGATGGTCGTCAGAGGTCAACAGGGTGAGCAGGCGCTTCCGCCCCGCCGCGTCGGCGGGGGCGCCGTCCAGCTCCTCCACGCGGGTGGCCGTGCGCAGCGCATCGGCCGCCGGGTTCTTCCGGCCGCCTCGGTAAACCTCGTTCAGCTTCCCCCGGGCCTCCTTGCGGCGTTCGTCGTCGAACCCGGGCACCGGCGGGCGCCGTCCTTCGTCGAGCAGCAGATCCCGCACCCAGTCGCCCGCGTGCGGCGATGGACTGCCTTCGTCGATCTCCATCGCCTCGGACTCCGCCTCGAGCTCCTCCGGGAAGTGCCGCTTCAGCAAGGTGATCGACGAGTTGTAGTTGGTAGCGATCACGACCCGGCCATTGATCAACATCGTCTGGACTTCGGATTCGGTTCGAGCGTGCCTGTTCCCCTGGGATGCCTCGTCTCCGCCGGCGAAGCTCTGCTCGCGCTCCGCGTCCTCCAGGTAATTGATCACTCGGAGCATCCGGATGGAGATGTGGCGGAGCGTCTGCGCTGCCCTTTCGTCCTCACCGAACGAGCGTTCGTGGCGCAGCGACACGTCCGCGGTCATCCGGCCGGCCTGCTTCGTTTGCGGCTTGCACGTGCACCCTTCGATCAGCTCGGTGATCCGGGCCAACCGCGGGTCGGTCACCTGAGTGCGCTTGCCGGGACCGGCTCCGGCCTCAGGACCGGTGCGCCTGCGCTTACCACGAGACTCGACCTGGCCACTCTCGTCGTCGCCGGCTCGCTGCACCGCGACGGGACGCGAACGGGGCGTGGTACCGGCCCCCTTCGTGATCATGTCCGCGACCGCGGCGTTCCCGATCGTGCGTTGCAGAGCGGGCAGCGCGGCCACCCGCGACGGCAGCACCGCCTCGGGGTCGCGCGAGAGAGGCGGACGCGGCGCGACGCGGCGCGAACGGGGCTCCTCCTGGTTCTCGTGCGAGTGCATGAACCGAAGTCCTCTCGCTCTGGGGAACTGCGGGAAACCGGTCCATGTCCGACCGAGCACCCGACTGCGGCGTCCGAGAGGACGGAGCTGGTGCCTCAGTCCGCCGAATCCTCCAGCGGGGCGCGCATCGCTCGGTGGGCGTTCTCCTCCGCCGCCCGCTCGAAGTGGTCGGAGGGGTCGGAGATCTTGAGACCGTTGCCGTTGTCGGTGCCCGCGACCGGGCCGGAGCGCTGCTGGATGACGTGGGTGAGCTCGTGGGCGAGGGTGTGCTTGTCGGAGGCGCCCGAGCCGAGCACCACGTCGCTGCCGGAGGTGTAGGCCCGCGCGCCGATCTCGGACGCCGAGCGCTGCGCGGTGGCGCCGGTGTGCAGCCGCACGTCGGAGAAGTCGGCGCCCAGCCGGGTCTCCATCTCCTGGCGCACCGGCGCGTCCATCGGCTTCCCGGCCGACTTCAGCACGTCCTCCCCGGACCAGATCGGCTCCGGTGCCGGCTCCGGGGGCGCCATCCGCCGCTGGACCATCCGGCTGACGGCGGCGTTGCCGAGGGTCCGCTGCAGGTGCAGCAGCTCTTCGACCGGCCCGGAGTGGTCGGGGGTGCGCGCCGCTTGCTGGGGCCTCGCCTCGGACTTCGCCGCGTCGTGCTGCTCGCGGTCCCGCATGGTCCCTCCTCGGACACGGCAACGGCTCCAGACCTACCGGGAGCGCGGTCCGGCGGGGAATGCACGAAGGGGCAGAGCTCCGGGCAACGCCCACTTCCTGCCTGCGCAGGCAGTGCGGGATTGCCCCGGAAGGCAGCGGTGCTGCCCTCGGCGCAGGTCGGGCGGACATGGTGGCGCGGGCGGGCGGTGGCGAAAGCTCTGGGTGCACGAACGCCGCAGACGAAGGAGCGAGCATGCCGTCGTACCTGTCCCCTGGCGTGTACGTGGAGGAAGTCCAGAGCGGGGCCAGGCCGATCGAAGGGGTCGGGACCGCGGTGGCCGCCTTCGTCGGTTTCGCGCCGCAGGGGCCCTTCCACCAGCCGACGCTGGTCACGAACTGGAACCAGTACGTGCAGAACTTCGGCGGGTTCGACGACGGCTACCTCGCGCACGCCGTCTACGGCTACTTCGCCAACGGCGGCGGCTCCGCCTACGTGGTGCGCATCGGCGGCCCGTCCGAGGCCGCGGCTCCCGCCGCTCCCGCGCCGAAGCCGGTGGAGCTGGGCGGGTTGCGGGTCTCCGCGCTGTCCGCGACCACCTCCGACGTGACCGTGGAGATCGTCGACGCCGACGGCGAGAACCCGCCGGACGACCGGTTCAAGCTGGTGGTGCGCCAAGGCGGCAAGGTCGCCGAGACCCACGACGTCTCCACCCGCAAGAACGTCAAGAGCTACGTGGTGAACCAGGTCAAGGAGCACTCGAAGCTCATCGAGGTCACCGAGCAGTCCGGCGGTGCCCTCGCTCGCCCCGACAACCAGAGCGTCACCGTCCCCGGCACGCCGCCCAGCGCCACCACCCCGGCGAAGGTCGACGCGCAGGAGTACGTGGGCGATCTGGCCGCCCGCACCGGTTTCGGCGGCCTGGAGACCATCGACGAGATCACCATCGTCGCCGTCCCCGACCTGATGAGCGCCCACCAGCGCGGCCTCATCGACGCCGAAGGCGTGAAGACCGTGCAGCTGGCGGCGATCTCGCACTGCGAGCAGCTCGGTGACCGCGTCGCCCTGCTCGACGCCCCGCCCGGGCTGAACGCGCAGCAGGTACGGACCTGGCGGATGGACGAAACCGGCTACGACTCGAACTACGCGGCGCTGTACTACCCGTGGATCAAGGTGTTCGACCCGTCCTCCGGCCGGAACAAGATGGTGCCGCCGAGCGGGCACATCGCCGGGGTGTGGGCGCGCAACGACACCGAGCGCGGGGTGCACAAGGCGCCCGCGAACGAGGTGATCCGCGGTGCCGTCGACCTGGAGACCACGCTCAGCAAGGGCGAGCAGGACCTGCTCAACCCGGTCGGGGTGAACTGCGTGCGCGCGTTCGCCGGCCGCGGCATCCGCATCTGGGGCGCCCGCACCCTGTCCTCCGACCCGGCATGGCGCTACCTGAACGTGCGGCGGCTGTTCAACTACCTGGAGGAGTCGATCCTGCTCGGCACCCAGTGGGTGGTGTTCGAGCCGAACGACGACCGGCTGTGGTCCAGCATCCGGCGCAACATCGGCGCGTTCCTCACCCAGACCTGGCGGGACGGCGCCCTGTTCGGCCGCACCCCCGCCGAGGCCTTCTACGTGAAGTGCGACCGGGAGAACAACCCGCAGGAATCCATCGACCTCGGCCAGGTCGTCTGCGAGATCGGCGTGGCCCCGGTGAAGCCCGCCGAGTTCGTCATCTTCCGCCTCTCCCAGTTCTCCGACAGCTCCAGCCTCCTGAGCGAATGACTCCGCTCGCCCGTCCGGGTGGCGGAACCGCGGCGGTGCCGGTGGCTCGGGTGGTCGCCGCTGAGCGGCTTCGCCGTCGGCAAGACGAAGGCACGACACACTTCACCTCGAAGGGGTAGTCATGGCAGAAGGCGACAGCCTTTCCGTCCACCGGTTCGGTGTGCAGCTCGGCGGGGTCACCGTCGAGTCGATCAAAGAGGTCAGCGGCCTGACCGTCGAGCAGGACGTGGTCGAGACCCAGCAGGTCACCGACACCGGCAAGATGATGAACAAGAAGCAGCCCGGTGGGCACAAGGGCGGCGAGGTGACGATCACCCGGGGCATGACCGAGAGCCCCGAGTTCACCAAGTGGCTCAAGAAGACGGTGTCCGACGGCGAGGTCGAGGACGCGCGGGAGAACCTGACCATCGAGGTGATGGAACCGAACGGGACCGTCGTGCGGCGGATCCAGCTCTACGACGCGTGGGTGAGCAAGTGGGAAGGCCCCGGCCTCAACGCGGGCGAGTCCAACGCGGCGACCGAGAAGGCCACCATCACCTTCGAGCGGATCGAGGTCGAATGAGGCGGCGGGTCAACTCGCTCGACGACCTGGACCAGTTCAGAGCCCGCAAGCCCGACACCGCCACGGCCACCGCGGAACGCCCCGCGCCGCAGGCAGCGCACGACGAGTTCGAGTTCGAGCTGCCGCGCGGCTACCGGCACACCGACGGCACGCTGCACCGGCACGGGCGGATGCGGCTGGCGACGGCGCGCGACGAGCTGCGCCCGCAGATCGACCTGCGGGTCAAGGAGAACCCGGCGTACCTGAGCGTGGTGCTGCTGAGCCAGGTGATCACGCGGCTCGGCGACATCACCGACGTGCACTCGGGCCTGGTGGAGAACATGTACGCCACCGACATCGCGTTCCTGCAGGACTTCTACCGCCGCATCAACAGCGAGGGGCACACCCGCGCCGGGGTCACCTGCCCGTCCTGCGGTTCGGGGTTCGAGATCGACCTGGCCGGTGACGGCCTGGGGGAATCGTGACGTACGCGGCCGACCGGCTGCACGAGGAGGTCGCGTACATCGCCTACCACTTCCACTGGACCCGCGAGGAGATCTTGGACCTGGACCACCTGGAGCGCAGGCGCTGGGTGCGGGAGATCGCCCGCATCAACACGCGGGTGAACGAGAGCAGGTGAGCCGGATGAGCCGCTGGAACCCGCTGCGCCGCTTCTTCGACCGGGACGCCCCGGAGCCGGAGACCGCGCCCGCACCGGCCGCCCCCGCCTCGGAACCGGACGGTGGCTGGCGGCGCACGGCGCCGATGCGCGGCGTGCTGCAGCGCGACTCGGGCGAGGTGATCCGGCCCGAGCGCTTCCGCGCGTCCGTCGCGTCGTTCCGGGACCACGGGGTCACCAGCGGCGGGCTCGGGCACCGGCTCTCCGGTGCAGCGCCGAGCGGCGTGATGCGCGGGCTGGCGCGCGCGGGCGGGCGACCGGTGCAGCGGTCGGACGGCGAGGAGTTCACCTGGGTGCGACCGGAAGCGGAGTCCACTTCGGACTCGGACGCGCCGGTTCCGCGTTCGGGGCGGCGGGCCGTGCAGCGGTCGGCGGGCCGGTTCCTCGGGCGTGGCCGGGGTGCTGCGCGCGGAGCGGCATCCGGGGGCGGGTCGGCGGGAGCGGACAGCCACTCGGGTGGTTCGGCGCATCCGTCCGGTTTGTCGTCCCGCGTGGGCGGGGTGTCCGGTGCGTCGGGCGCAACGGGTTCTTCTGGCACGGCGGGTTCTTCGGGCACGTCGAGTTCTTCGGGATCGTCGAGGGCTGCGGGCGCGGCCGGTTCGTCCGGGAGCGGGCCGTCCGGACGCGCCGGTTCGCAGCGCACGGCAGCCACGTCGAGCACGCCGAACTCGTCCGGCACGGCATCCTCCAGCGCGGCCTCGCCCGGCACGACCTCGGGCGGCACGAGCTCAGCCGCCGAGCGGTCGTCCGGCGCGGGTTCGACCGCTTCGAGCGGAGACACCGACAGCGGTTCCCCCGGCTCGGCCGCGGTGCAGCGGGTCGCCCTGCGCAGGCTCGCCCCGCCGCTGACCAGGGCACGACCGATCACCCGGGCCACCCCGCGCCGGCTGCCCGCGATCACCGCGCCGGGCACGGATGCGGTGCAGACGGACGCCGCACCGCCGGGCCCGGACGTGGATCTCGTGCTGCAGCGCCGCGCGGACGCCGACGCGCCACCGGAGCGGTCCGACGCGCCTCGACCGACCGCCCCGAGCAGCCCTGGTACACCGGCGGACTCCGGCACCGCGCCCAGCACGGCCGGGACCGGATCGACCGCACCGGGCGGGCCGCCGGGCACCCGCCCCACGTTGGGCGCGGACCGATCTCCCGAGCAGTCCGGTCTGGGCGGCCCGGTGCAGCGGATGCCCTCCGGAGCGGTGCCGCTGCACCACGAGTCGACGGGCTCCCCCGAACCACCGCCACCGGTGCAGCGCGCCGCGGAACCGGCTCCGGAGCAGCAGCCCGACCGCCCTTCCCGGCCCGGGCGCGGCCGGAAGCGCCCGACCACCTCGAAACCCGAAGTGCGGCGCAGCACGCCGAACTCCCGCGGCGGCCTCGGCGAACCGCTCGGTCGGCTGCCGGAGTCGGCGACCCCGCTGCGTCCCGGCGGCACCCCACCCACATCCGGGCCGGTCGTCCCCGGCGGTGCGGCGGAGGCCGCGCCGCTGCTCGGCGACGCCGCCCCGCAGGTCCAGCGCACCCCGAGCACGCGGACCGAACCGCGGGCGACGACGCCGGACGACCCCGCACCGGCGGATCCGGTCGCCACGCCGCTCGCCGGTTCGAGCGCCGAGCCCGCAGGCACCGGCCCGGCGACTCCGGTCCAGCGCAGCCGGATCCAGGACGCCGCCGGAGCACCGCCGCACGGCGGCGCGGACCACGGCACCGCACCCCTGCTCGGCGACACGACGATCCAGCGCTCGGCGAGCGGCACCCCCGCGCATCCCGCCGGGGCGCCGGGGCACTCGCCCAGCGCCGAGCTGCCCACCGCACAGCGGAATCCGGCCACGCCGAGCAGCTCCCGCGCACGGCAACCGCCGGTCTCCGCCACGCGGCACTCGCCCGGTCCTGCCTCGCAGCAGTCGTCCGGCCCCGCCACCGCACCGCACCGAGCGGCCATCCCGGTGCGGCGTTCGTCAAGCGCCACCGCCCCGGAAGCGGCGGCACCGCACGGCACCCCGGTGCAACGGCTCACCGCACCGAGCGGCGCGGACGCACCGGAGACGCCGCTCGCCGAGAACGCGCCCACCGGCCCGCACGAGGTCTCCACCGGTACGCACTCCGTCCAGCGCGCGCGGCCGGACTCGCCGGACGAACCCGCCCCGGCCCTCCGGCCGCACCACGACCCGACGCACCTCTCCGCCCCGGTGCAGCGCGCCCGCCCGCTGCTCACCACGCGGCCGCTGACCACGCGAACCCGGCTGGACCAGCCGCGGCCGAACGCGACGGCGCCACCGACCGAGCACCGGGCCGGGGCGCCGCTGCGCTGGACGCGCCGCGAGCCCGGGGACCGACCGGCCGACCCGGCACCGGTGCAGCGTTCGGCCACCCCGGCGGCACTCCCCGCGGTGGCGGCCGAACCGCCCCCGCCGGACTCCGCTGCGGCCGAACCGGCGCCCGCCCCACCCGGCTCCGCGACGGACGGCCCCGATGCACGGCCGCCGATGCGCGCAGCCCGGCCGGTGCAGCGCCGCACCGCCCCGGAATCGCCGCCTGCCGCGCGGTCGGCGCCGACGCAGGACGAGCCCACCCCGCAGGTCCCCGGCGTCCCGCCCGGTGTCCCCGTCACCGTCGTGCCCAAGCAGCACCAGGAGAGCGCCGACCCCGAACCCACCACCGGCACCGGCGGCGAGCAGGACATCGACGAACTCGCCCGCCGCCTCATCGAACCCGTCGGACGGCTGCTGCGCACCGAGCTGCGCCACGGCCGCGAACGGTTCGGCCGCACCTACGACCGCAGGCGTTGAAGAGGAGCACACCGATGTCGTCGACGGACATCTTCGCCAGCAGCGTGTTCTTCCGGCTGGCCATCGCGGGCAACGACCTCGGCCGGTTCCACACCTGTTCCGGGCTCGGCGCGCAGGTCGAGGTGGAGCAGTTCGCCGAAGGCGGCAACAACTCGTTCTCCTGGCAGCTGCCCACCCGCATCACCTGGACCAACATCACGCTCACCCGCCCCGTCACCGGGGACACCACCAAGATCGCGAAGTGGCTGTCGGACACGATGCGCAAGGCCGAGCGCAAGAACGGCGAGATCGTGGCGCTGAAGCCGAACCTGACGCCGATCGCCCGCTGGCAGGTCATCGGCATCGTGCCCGTCAGCTGGCAGGGCCCGTCCTTCGACCCGTCGAACTCCCAGGCGGCGATCGAAACGCTGGAGATCGCCCACGAAGGCCTGCAACCGTCCTGAGAGGAGGAACCCGATGGCCGTCACCAGCGCCAAGAACCTCGCCCGCGCCGAAATCCTCATCATGGAACCGCCCGCCAAGGTCGGCGCGAAACCCGGGGCGACGCTCAAGCGCGTCAAGCTCCAGTTCAACCCGAACAAGCTCGCGCTGACCAAGAGCACCGAGTGGCGGCGCAAACCGGCCCGGATGGCCGCCGAATCGGCGCTGCCCGAGTTCGTCGGCAGCGGGCCCCGCTCGCTGCAGCTGGAGGTGTTCCTCGACGCCACCGAGAAGCACGACGACTCGGTGGAGAAGAAGGTCGAAGACCTCATGGTGGCCTGCGTGCCCACCCCGAAGAGCCTCGCCGCCAAGACCCCGGCCAGCCCGTGGGTCCGGTTCGAGTGGGGCACCGCCCGCACCACCTCGTTCGACGGGGTGCTCAACAGCTTCTCGGTGGACTACTCGCTGTTCGACGTCGACGGCAAACCGCTGCGCGCCACCTGCTCGCTGGGCATCGAGGAAGCCAGCGTCGACACCCCCGGGCAGAACCCCACCTCCGGCTCGGACTCCGCGCGCCGCACCCACCGGGTCATCGCCGGGGACAGCCTCCCGCAGATCGCCTGGAACGAGTACGGCGACGCGACGGCGTGGCGGTACGTGGCCGAAGCCAACGGGATCGACGACCCGATGGTCCTGGTGCCGGGCAGCGAACTGCTCGTCCCCGCCCTCGACGAGTCCGAACAGGACGGTGCGTGATGGGAAGTTCCGCAGAGCAGGACGGCAGGTCGTTCGCCGCCGATCCGATCATCAAGTGCCCCGGCAAGCTGCCCCCGCCCTGGCAGGAGCAGCTGGTGTCCTGCGTCGTCGACGAGAACGTCGGCCTGCCCGACGCGGCGACCCTCACCTTCCGGGACCCGAACCACGAACTGCTCACCGCCACCCCCATCACCATCGGCACCGCGCTGACCGTGTCCATGTCCACCGCGGGCGGCGGGACGCCGGAGAAGCTGTTCGCCGGCGAGGTCACCGCGCTGGAACTGGACTCCGACGGCACCGGCTCGTTCACCGTGGTGCGCGCGATGAACAAGGCGCACCGGCTGCTGCGCGGCCGGAAGGTGGTGGCGTACAAAAACATGAAGGCCGACGCCATCGTGAAGAAGGTCGCCACCGCAGCCGGGCTGACGGTCGGGGAGGTGCGGGCCAAACCGATCACCTACACCCAGCTGGCCCAGCCCAACATCTCCGACTGGGACTTCCTGCAGAACCTCGCCCAGGAGCACGGCGTCACGGTCCGCGTCGACGAGACCGGCAAGCTCGACTTCGCCCCGCTCGCCCCCGCCGCCTCGGCGCCCGCGCCCAGCACCTCCGCGGCGAAGAGCCCGTTCGTGCTGGAGTACGGGCGGAACCTGATGGCGCTGCGCGCCGTGCTCACCTCCACCGACCAGGTCGGCAAGGTCGAAGTCCGCGGCTGGGACGTGCAGGCGAAGAAACCCGTCGTCGCCGAGCAGACCGTCGCCCGGAGCGGGACCACCGTTCCCGGCATGACCCCGGCCGAGGCGATCAAGGACTTCGGGAAGAAGAGCAGCACCACCGTCACCGACACGGCCTACGGCACCCGAGCCGAAGCCGACGCGCTGGCGGAGTCGCTGTCGGCCGCCACCAGCGCCGGGCTCGGCGAGGTCGAAGCGGTCGTCGAGGGCGATCCGAAGCTGCGCGCGGGCGTGCCGGTCGCGCTCGGCAACGCGGGCGACAAGTTCTCCGGCAAGTACACCGCCACCGCGGTGCACCACGTCATCGAACCGGGCCTCGGCTACCGCACCACCGTGCAGGTCAGCACCAGCCCGGACCGGTCGCTGGCCGGGCTCACCACCGGCGCCAACGCGCCCGACCGGGGGCCGCGCATCCCGGGCGTGGTCAACGCGATCGTCACCGACGTCAGCGAACCCGCCGGCGGCGGCCGCGGCTGGGTGAAGCTCACGTTCCCGTGGCTCGACGCCAAGTACGTCTCCGACTGGGCGCGCAGCGTGCAGCTCGGCGGGCAGGGCGGCGGCGTCATCAGCCCGAGCGTGAACGACGAAGTCCTCGTCGCCTTCGAACAGGGCTGCCTGGACAAGCCGTACGTGCTCGGCGGGCTCTACAACGGCAAGGACAAGCCGTCCGAGCACGACATCCCGCTGATCGAACGCGGCAAGGTCGCCCGGCGCTCGCTGGTCTCCCGCGACGGGCACCGGCTCGAACTGATCGACAGCAAGAAGGGGCCGCCGGGCGTGCGGATCGCCAGCGGTGACGACCGGCTGGAGATCCGGCTCGACGAGAAGGCCAGGACCATCGAGATCGCGGTGAAGCGGCCCGGCGGCCGCGGCTCGCTCAGCTCGATCACGTTGGACGACGGGGGGATCACCCTCGACGCGGGCACGGGCGAGGTCAAGGTCAAGGGCCGCAACATCAACCTCGACGCCACCGCCGACGCCCGGATCAGCGCCCTGCAGAACGCCTCGCTGAAGGGCTCCCTGTCCGCCGACATCGACGGCGGCGGCACCGCCGCCCTGCACGCCATGCTCGTCCGGATCAACTGACCCACCCACAGCGGGAGGAGACCCCGATGCCACCAGCCGCCCGGATCGGCGACGCCACCAACCACGGGGGCGTGGTCGGTGCTCCGCCGGGACCCGCCGCCGCCAGGGTCGCGACCGTGCTCATCGGCGGGAAACCGGCCGCGGTCACCGGCAGCATCGTCGCCTGCCCCAAGGGACCGGACGCGCTGCTCGGGCCCGCGAACGTCCTGGTGCCCAGCCCGCCGCGCGGCGGCGTCGTGCTGATCAGCGGGTTGCCCGCCGCGAAGATGAACGACAAGAGCAGCTGCGGCTCCCAGGTCCAGATCGGCGCGTTCAACGTCCTGATCGGGGGCCCGATGTGAGCGAGCGGTTCATCGGCCGCGGCTGGGGGTTCCCGCTGCGCGTCACCCCCACCGGTGGCATCGGGCTCGTCGGGCGCGAGCAGGAGATCGAGGAGGCCATCCGGCTCGTCCTGGGCACCGCACCCGGCGAACGCCCCATGCGGCCCGAGTTCGGCTGCGGCGTGCACGACTACGTCTTCTCCCCCACCGACGGCGCGACCGCCGGGCGCATCGCCCACGAGGTGCGGTCCGCGCTGCAGCGCTGGGAACCGCGCATCGAGGTCGAGGACGTCGTCGTCGCCCTGGACCCCGACGAGGAAGGCGTGCTCTACATCGACGTGCACTACGTGCTGCGGTCCACCAACGACCGCCGCAACCTCGTGTTCCCCTTCTACACCATCCCCGACGGCGGCGGCTCCGAGGCGGGAGGAGCGGCCTGATGGCGATCCCCACGCCCAACCTCGACGACCGGCGCTTCCAGCAGCTCGTCGACGAGGCGAAGCGCTACGTGCAGCAGCGCGCCCCCGAGTGGACCGACCACAACGTCTCCGACCCGGGCGTCACGCTCATCGAGACCTTCGCGCACATGGTCGACCAGCTCGTCTACCGGCTCAACCGGGTGCCGGAGAAGAACTACCTCGCGTTCCTGGACCTGATGGGCGTGCGCCTGTTCCCGCCCACCGCCGCCCGCGGCGACGTGACCTTCTGGCTCTCCACCGCACAACCCGACACCGTGCTGCTGCCGCGCGGCACCGAGGTCGCCACCGCCCACTCCGAAGCCGACCGGGAAGTCGTGTTCGCCACCGAGCACGAGCTGCCGATCGTGCCCTGCGAGCTGCGCACCCTCGTCACGATCTCCGCCACCGGCACCATCGAGGACCGCACCGCCGACCTCGCCGCCGCCGAGGACGTGCCCTGCTTCCAGACCGAACCCGCCGTCGGCGACGCCATGCTGTTCGGGCTCAGCGGCGCCGTGCCGCGTTGCGTCATCGCCGTCGAGCTCGACAGCCGGGTCGAAGGCATCGGCGTCGACCCGCGCCAGCCGCCGCTGGTGTGGGAGGCGTGGGACGGCACCCGCTGGGCCGAGTGCGAGGCTTTCGAGGACACCACCGGCGGGCTCAACAAGCCCGGTGAGGTGCTGCTGCAGATCGGGCCCGGGCACACGCCCTCCACTGTCGCCGGGGTGCGCGCCGGGTGGTTGCGCTGCCGCGTCACCGCGCCCGTGCCGGACCAGCCGTTCTACTCCGAATCACCCACCGTCCGCGTCGCCGAGGTCTCCACCGTCGGCGGCACGACCGGCGTCGAGCACGCCGAGGCGCACACCGACGTGCCCCTCGGCGAATCCGCCGGGGTCCCCGGGCAGCGGTTCACCGCGGACGTCGCGCCGGTGCTCACCGACGGCGACCCCGTCGTCGTCCAGGTCTCCACCGAGGACGGCTGGGAGGACTGGACCGTCGTCGACCACTTCGGCCGCTCCGGCCCCACCGACCGGCACGTCACCCTCGACCCCACCACCGGCGAGTTCGGCTTCCCGCCGGCCGTGCGGCTGCCCGACGGATCGCTGCGGCACTACGGCGCCGTCCCGGCGAAGGGCGCCCAGCTGCGCATCCCCCGCTACCGCACCGGAGGCGGCCGGGCCGGCAACGTCGCGCGCGGCGCCATCTCCGTGCTGCGCAGCTCCGAGCCCTACATCTCCGAGGTGGAGAACCGGGAAGCCGCCATCGGCGGCGTCGACGGCGAGACCATCGCCGAGGCGAAGATCCGCGCCCCGCACCAGCTGCAACTGCAGGAACGGGCCGTCACCGCCGCCGACCACGAGCAGATCGCCCGCCAAGCCGCACCCGCCGCCGCCCGCATCCGCTGCCTGCCCGCCGCGGCCGAGCAGGACCCCGGCGCGGCCCGGCTGCTCGTCGTGCCCGGCGCCGTCGCCGACACCGGTGATCGCATCCGCTTCGAGCAGCTCATCCCCTCCGAGCAGCTGCTGGCGACCATCGCCTCGCGGCTCGACGAACGCAGGCTGCTGGGGGCGCGGATCGTGGTGGAACCGCCGTTCTACCAGGGCATCACCGTGGTGGCCCGGCTCCGCTCCACCGGCGCCGACACCGGCCGGATCGACCGCGACGCCCTCGACGCGCTGTACGCGCATCTGAACCCGTTGCGCGGCGGCGCCGACGGCACCGGCTGGCCGTTCGGCCGGCCCGTGCAGGTCGGCGAGGTCTTCGCCGTCCTGCAACGCGTCGACGGCGTCGGGCTCGTCGAAGAGGTGCGGTTGTTCCCCGCCGACCCGATCACCGGCAGGCGCGGCACCCCGGCCGACCGCATCGACCTGCCCGCGCACGCCCTCGTGTTCTCCCACCAGCACCAGGTCGTGGTCGTCCCGCACGACGGCTCGGAGCCCAGGTGACGCGGCGGGCGGGGATCCCCGGACTGCCCAGCCGCTACCCGATGGGGGAACAGCTGCCCGGGATGTACGCGGACGACCACCTCGCGCAGCAGTTCACCGCCGGCCTCGACGACGTGCTCGCCCCGATCCTGTCCACTTTGGACAATTTGGCGCACTACTTCGACCCGGCGCTGGCACCGGAGGACTTCGTGGCCTGGCTCGGCACCTGGGTCGCCACCGAACTCGACCCGGACTGGCCGCTGGAGCTGCGCCGCGCCGTCGTCGCCCGCGCCGTCGAACTGCACCGCTGGAAGGGCACCGCGCGCGGGCTCGCCCACCGGCTCTGGCTGTGCCTCGGCGTGCACTCCCGCATCCTCGACGGGCCCGGCGCCACCTGGTCCACCCGGCCGGGCAACACCCTCGGCGGCGAACCGAACAGCACCGTCCGCGTGCAGGTGTGGCCCGGCCGCGCCGCCGTGGACCATGCCCAGGTCACCGCGCTCGTCGACTCCGTCAGCCCGATCCACCTCACCTGCACCGTCGAGGTCCTGCCCGGACCACCACCGCGCGAACAGGGGCAACGCTGATGCGACCGTGTCCGAACTGCGGCGCCCGCACCGCCGAGACCGACGACTTCTGCGGCAACTGCGGCACCTACCTCGGTTGGGAGCGGTCGCACCCGCCCGCGGGGAGCGGTTCCGGGTCGGCTGGCGGCTCAGAACCGGCAGGTGGTTCCGGATCGACAGGTGGTTCCGGATCGGCTAGCGGTTCCGGATCGGCTAGCGGCTCCGGATCGGCGACACCGTCCGCACCGGCACCGCGGCCAGGTGCTCGCGGGCACGCGCCACCTCCCCCGCGAGCGGCACCCGGGCAACCGCCACCGACCGCACGACCCGGCGGCAGCGGACAAGCGCCACCACCCCCGCAGGCCACGCCCGCGCCACCACCGGCACGGCCCGGCGGTTACCCGCAGCACACCCCCGGACAGGCGCCGCCCGCGCGGCCCGGACCGGGACAGCCGGGCGGATCCGCACCACCGCCGAGACCACCGGGACCGCCCGCCGGACACCCGGGGCCGCACCCCGGC
>NZ_JAIUKC010000106.1:0-45819 GCF_020177435.1 Saccharopolyspora sp. 7B
GGTCGGGGGTGGGGATCGCGTCCGGGGTCGGCGCGGGCTGCGGCGTCGGGCTCGGGTCCGGGGTGCGCTGCCCGGTCGCGCCGTCCTCGGTGGTCCCCGCCTGCTCGGCGGGTTCCTCGATCCGCGGGACCGCGATCGGCTCCGGCGGGGTCAGGCCCATCCTCAGCAGCCCGGCGCGGTCGGTGTGCACGTAGACCCGGTCGCGGGCGTGCCGCGGCTCGCCCCAGCCCTCGGGCGCGCCCGCCCGGTACCGCGGCGTGAGGGTCCAATTCGCCATCGCGTTGACCAGGAAGGTCTCGCCCGCCGAGCGCTGCTCGGACTGGGCGTCCTTGAACTTGCCGTCGGCGGCCGAGGTGCGCTGCCACGAGTAGCTCGGGCCGGGCAGCGAGACCTGCGGCGACTGCCGGTAGTTCGCCCCGGACGCGTCCACGGCCTGCCGCGGGTCGGCCAGCGAGTCCAGCCCGACGCGGCCGGTGAAGCCGACGCCCGGGCCCTCCTTGTGCTGCTCCTTGATCGCGGTGGTCTGCGAGTCCTTCGTGGTGAGCCCGGCGTCGTCCCCGGTCGGCACCACGTGCGCGTCGTCCAGCTCCGCGGTGAGCAGCACCGATTCCAGCGGGTGCGGGGTGTTCTCGGCGGCGTGGCCGTCGTGGTCGAGACCGCCGATGCGGTAGCCGTCCGCGCGCATCGCCGCGGGCAGGTGCGCCGACAGCGCGCTGGTGGTGGTCCCGGTGAGCAGGCCGTGCCGGGTCCAGGTGGCGCGTTCCGGCACCGGCGGCGCCGCGTCCGGATCGGCGCCCGGGGTTCCGTCCAGCACGTCCCGCACGACCCGGTGCACGTCGTCGGAGTTCGCGACGACGTGGCTGACCTCGGGGAGCTCGTCGATCCGCCCCGGCTGGTGCTCGCCGAACCCGAGCTCGCCGACCGGGACGCGAGTGCGGACCGCGTCGCGCAGCGTCGGCAGCACCAGGGTCTCGCCGGTGCTCGCCGGGGCGCCCCGGTCCGCGAGGCCGCCGGTGAGGGTGTTCGGGGTGCGGTTGGCGTGCGCGGTCTTGCGCACCTCCAGCCGCAGGTCCAGGTCGTGCCCGAACGTCGCGAAGTCGCTCTTGGCCGAGTAGGTGCGGGTGTTGTCGCTGCTGTGCGTCTCGACGTGCTTGTCGCTGGACTTCGAGGTCAGCCCGACCTGGCCGAGCAGCGCGCCGCGGCGGTGCTGCTCCTCGCCGCCGCCGCGCAGCAGCACCATCGGCTGGGCCTTGCGCTGGTGCCCGGTCTTGCCGGTCTCGGTGGTCGAGGAGGTCGTCTTCGTCTCGTGCTTCTCGCTCCACCCGGATTCGACGCCGTCGAACCTCCCGAGGCCCTGCTCGCCCTTCAGCGTCAACGAGACGTCGACGGTGCCGAGCGGGCCGGGGACGGAGGCGGTCCAGTGCTTGCCGGGTCCGCGCAGGTCGGACAGCAGCGCCTGCAGGCCGCTCGGGGCGACGTCGCGGGCGCTCTGCCGGTACACGTCCTGCCCGGCGAGGCGTTCGGCGTCACCGAGGGCCAGCGAGGTGAGGTAGTCGCCGAACTGCCGCAGCGCGCTGCGCGGCACGTCCTGCTGCGGCACCGCGGCGAGCACGTCCTTGATCCCGCTGAGCAGGTGCGCGGTGACCTCGGGGCGGACCGTGGCGGTGGTGTGGCCGTCGGCGTCGATGCCGGGCGGGGCGTTTACGGCGCCGCCTGCCGGTTCCGGCTCGGGGCCGAGGCCGTACCTGGCGAGGTCCGCGACGGGCACCCAGAGCTGCGCCGAGCCCGTGCGGTGCGCTTCGAGGTGCACGGCCGCGTCCGGCCGGTCCGGATCGCCGCCGCTGAGCAGTGCGGTGGTGTCGTACTCGACCAGCTGGGCCGGGCCCTTGTAGGTGGTCGTGGTGGTGCGCTCGAACTCCTGGGCCTCGGACCGCCCGTGCGAACCGGATTCCGCCTCGCCCGCGCTGAGCACCGGCGTCGCGGACGAGGAGGCGCCGGAGCCGGGGTTGCCGATGCGGGCGCGGCCGGTCCAGCCGCCGCCGGTGAAGGTCTCGGTGCCGTGCCCGGTGCTACCGGTGACCTTGCGGGTGAAGGTCAGCTCGACCTGCTGCACCGGGCCGTTCGGCCGCGCGTTGCTGAGCGCGAGGTGCAGCTTGAGGTCGCCGATGCGCTGCTCGGTGGGCCGCAGCGCGCCCTGCTCGTAGCGGTGCACCGAACCCTCGTAGGCGCCGGTGACCACGGCGTCGAAGTTGACCGCGACCTCCTCCGGCGAGACGAAGGAGTGCGCCTGGTGCGCGGCGATGACCTTGTTGTCGCCGAAGCCGCCGAACACGTCCTCGGTGATCCGGTACCCGTCGATCTCGGGCAGCTGGAGGCCGTGCAGCACGAAGTTCTCGGGCAGCTCGGCGGGCTCCCAGCCCTCCGGCCTGCGCGGCGCGTCGTGCTCGACCCGCTGGTACCGGGCGGCGGGCTCGGGCTCGCCGGTGCGCGCGGCCGGGTCGAGCAGCCCGCCCGCGTAGGTGGTGGCCCGGCCGCCCTCGACGATCCGCTCGGCGAGCACGCCTTCCGCGCCGTGCACGGTGATCCGGTAGTCGATGAGCTCGGGGTGCGCGACGACGTCGCCGGACTTCCAGCCCCGCCCGCGACCCAGCCCGCTCGCGGTGGTGAGGGTGGCCCGCTCGGTGTCCGACTTGTCGTTGCGCTGCAGGTTGAGGTCGAGCCCGCCGAACCGGCCGAGCGACGGCGCCCGCCCGCGCAGGCCACCGCCGGCGCCGAGGGTGCGGCCGGACTTGGCGGCGGTCTCGTGCTGCACACCGGTGCTGCCGGTGAGCTCGCCACCGAGGCCGGCGCCGGGCACGGTCGTCGGCGAGCCCGG
This sequence comes from Saccharopolyspora sp. 7B, assembly GCF_020177435.1. Taxonomy (NCBI): domain Bacteria; kingdom Bacillati; phylum Actinomycetota; class Actinomycetes; order Pseudonocardiales; family Pseudonocardiaceae; genus Saccharopolyspora; species Saccharopolyspora sp. 7B. The sequence goes on from NZ_JAIUKC010000106.1 coordinate 2,876, forward strand.
GGCGTCCGGCGTCGTCGGCGAGCTCAGCGACGACCGCTGGAAGGTGCCGTAGCCGGTGTCGGCGCGCGGCACCGTCTCCACCAGCACGCCCACCAGGTCGTCCGGGGCGCCGGAGACCGCGTGCCGGGCGCGGGTGAGCACGAAGGACGTGCCGGACCCGTTGAGCGCGGCGGACCGGCTGCTGAACCCGCTCTCCGACACGGCGTCGGCGAGCACGGCGGCGTTCTCGGTGGCGTGCGCTTCGGCGGTGCCCGCCGAGTCCTCGGGCGGCAGCACGCCCTCGGGCAGCATCTCGCGCAGCGCGGCGGCGACGCCTTCGACGTTCGGGTAGCGGGTCTCGGCGGCGCCGAGGACGTGCTGCGGCGGGAACGGGTCGCCGCCGATGAACTCGGGCGCGGTGCCGTCCGGGCTCTCCCCGCGCCAGGCGGTGGCACCGGCGGGCACGTCCACCGAACCGTCCTCGACGACGCCGTCGTCGAAGCGGATCCGCAGGTCGTAGGTGAGGTCGGCGGTCCCGACGTGCAGCGCGCCCTTGCGCTCCCAGGCCAGCTCGGTGCGCAGGTCGTCGTTGCGGGTGACGCCGTGCTCCTCGTGCGAGGTGAGCTTGCCCTGCACCGCGCCGCGCACGTCGATGCTGTTGCCCGCGTCGTCGCCCCAGACGTTCTGGGTGAGCCGGACGCGGCCGCCGAGGTCCACCGGCTGCTCGACGGTGCGCTCGGCGGCGTGGCCGTCCTTGCGCCCGGACTTGGTGGCGATCTTGCCGTCGAGGTCGCCGTCGGTGACGTGCTCGCGGTTCGCCCCGCGGCGGGCCTTGAGCTCCACGGTGGCGGTGCGGTCGCGGCCGGCGGCGCCGACGGTCCGCAGCTGCTCGACGAGGGTGCCGCCGGAGAGCAGGTCCACGCCGCGACGGCTCAGCGAGGTGCTGCTGACCAGCCCGCGCAGGGTGCCGCGCAGCGCGGAACCGATCTCGTCGGCCTTGCCCGCCCAGTCCGGGTGCCGGTGCACCAGCTCGCGGGCCTGCTCGAACAGCGCGCGGTCGCCGCGCAGGCGGGTGGAGTCGCCGGGGCGCGGGGCGCCGAAGTCGGCGGTGCCGTCGGCGTCCTCGGTGGGCCGCAGGCCGTGCAGCGAGTTCGGGGTGCTGACCGTGACCGCGCCCGGCGTCGAGCCGCTGACCCGCACCGCGGCGTGGCCGTTGCGCAGCACGGTGGCGGTGTGCGCCATGTCGTGCAGGCTGCGGATCCGCTTGCCGCCCGGTTCCACGTTGGAGCCGTGCTGGAACTCGGAGCTGTCAGTGCTGCTCCAGCTGCGCTGCGGGGTGAGGCCCTTCAGGCTCAGCGCCGTCTGCATCGACGTCCCGGGCAGCCACGGCAGCGGGATGCTGCCGCGGTGGGCGTAGCCGTCGTCGCGGATCGACGGCGAGTCCGAGGAGTTCTTGACCTTGCCGAAGCCGCCGGAGGCGTTGTCGAGCTTGTTCTCCTTGCCCTTCTTCGCGGGGGCGGTGGTCGGCGGGGCCGGCTCTCCCCCGGTGCTGTCGTCGTCGAGCCGGGCGCGCACGAGGACTTCGACGGCGTCCTCGCCGATGCCGGAGGAGACCACGAGGCCTTCGCCGTGCAGCGCGGTGAAGCCGTTCTTCAGCTCGGTGTCGGACAGGCCGTGCAGCACCTGGTCGGCGCGTTCCGGCGGCACCGCGGCCTGCAGCATGGCCGAGCGCACGTCGGCGCGGATCGCGGTGCCGTCGAGCTGCTCGGCGCGGACCGCGTTGCGCGGCAGCAGTTCCTGGACCTGGTGGGTCCGCTCCAGCAGCGGCTCGGTCTCCGGCGCGGCGGTCGCGTCGGGCAGCGGGTAGCCCGGCTCGTCGACGGGGCGCGGCCGGTCCGGGATGGGGATGGTGAGGTCGCCGGTGGCGCCGGACGGGCGGCTGCCGTTCCCCGACTCGTCCCCGGATTCGGGCTCGGTGTTGGGCTCGGTGAGCGAACCGGCGTCGGACATCGCGGTGTCGCCGGGGCCGTCGACGAGGGCCTGCACCTGGTCCAGCGCGCCCTGGCCGAGTTCGCGGCGGATCACCTGGTCCAGGTCCTCGCCGGTGGCGCGGTGGAACTCGGCGCGGACCGCGTCCAGCCCGTCCTGGTTGCGGGAGAGCTCGGCGAACTCCTCCAGCAGCGACATCTGCCTGGTCGGCCGGTAGCGCGGGGCGGGGGCCTCGTCGAGGCCCTTCGGCAGCGGCCGCGGGCGCTGGTGCTCGGCCTCGGTCCGCGACAGCAGCCGCTCGGCCTGCTGCGCCAGCCGCACCGGGCCGGGCTGCAGCATGTCGGGCCGCACGCCCAGGTCGAAGCCGACCTGCTCGACGCGCCAGGCGTTGCGCGGCAGGAACAGCCGCTGCCTGCCGGTCATCAGCCCGTCGTCGTCGACGTACGAGTTGAACCGCCGGTGCGGTTCGCCGGTCATCGGGTCGATCGGCAGCTTCTGGTCGTCGAGGCTGAAGATCCGCCGCTCGTCCTTCGGCAGCGCGCGCAGATCGCCGGTCTTGCCGTTCTTCAGCGCGTGCATGTAGTTCAGCGGGAGGCCCAAGTGCGCGCCGATCCGCGTGTTGATCAGGGACGGCCCGTCGGTGACCTCCCACAGCTCCGCGGTCGGCTCGGCGTCGCGCTCCGGGTGCAGTTCCCGGCTCAGGTGCGCCGATCGCCGATCGTCGACGAACTGCAGGTCCACGAAGTACCGGGCCTCGCGGTTCATCCGGCTCGGGTGGAACCCGTTCTCGACGCCCTTGACCGCCTTCTCCCGGAACTCGTCGAGCTCGGCGCGGACCTCGTCCAGCTTCTCCTGCGCCTCCTCGGCCTCCCGGCGGCGCACCTCGGCGATGTCGCGGGACTTCTCTGCCTGCTCGCGGGCCTCCACCACCTCCGGCGGCGGGGTGTCGGAGTCGTCGTCCATCAGGTGCGCTTCGAGCTCGTCGGCGTCGGCCCGGTCGAGCTCGGCGATGTCCCTGGCCTCGTCGGCCTCGCGGCGGAAGCTGTCCGCGCGGTCCTGGTGCTGCTCCAGCAGCGGGTCGGTGTCCAGGTGGACCTTGACGGTGTAGACCGGCAGCTCCTTGCCGCGGAAGTCGCGGGTGCCGCTCATCTCGAACTTCGGCCGCGCCCGGTACTCGTCGGGAAGTCCCCAGAAGTGCCCGACCTCGTGCGCGACGCCGCTGCCGTCGTCCTTGACGTCCCAGTTGAGCTGGTCCATCGCGGCCTTGTCGGACAGCACCACGGTGCGGTGGGCCTGCGCCGGGTCGTCGACGAACTCGAGCCTGCCGTGGAACTGGTCGCCGCCGGGTAGCCGGAAGCCGGTGTTGTGGATCTCGTCGACGGAGCGCAGCGCGCGCTCCTTGAGGTCCTCGATGCGCTGCTGCTGGGTGGCGAGCTCCCGGGCGGCGGCGTCGGCCTTGGCGCGCTGCCGCTCCGCCCGCTTCTGCGCGGCGTCGGCCTGCGCCCGCGCCGAGCGGACCTCGGGGTCGTGCGGGGAGCCGCTGAGCTCCAGCAGGGTGGCGGCGTTGTCCAGCGTGCTCGCGCGCTGCTCGGCGCGGTCGGCGAGCCGCGAGCGCCGTCCGGCGGCCTCCCGGTGCGGGGCGAGCAGGGCGTCCGCGTTCAGGTACGCCTTGAAGGTGCGGTGCTGCAGGGTCCGGCCGGGGCTGACCTCGATGCGCTGCACGTCGTAGACGATGTCGCCGGTCAGGTACTCGGCGTCGAGCGCCAGCGTCGGGCGGGCGTCGCTCGGCAGCGCCGTGCTCGCGGTGCTCGGGTCGGGCTTGGTGACCGTGCTGCTCAGCTGCAGGTCGAGCGACTCGGAGTCCACCGTCGCGTCCGGGATCGGCCGGAGCAGGTGCTGCCACTCGGCCGGTTCCAGCTTGTTCCACAGCGGGTCGAACCAGGAGGCGTGCTGCACCTCGGTGTGCCGCCACTCGGACGAGGTGGCGGGCGGTTCGACGCCGTCCTGCCAATGCTTCCCGTACAGCTCGGTCTCGATGCTGGTGACCAGCACCGTGTTCTCGTCGCGCAGCGCGCTCTTGGCACCGATCCGCACGCCCAGGCTGCTGAGGGTGTGCCGCTGGGCGCCGCGGACCTCGGCGTCGAGCACGTTCGCGGCGCGCCACAGCGCGGTGCGGAGGCGGTCCCGCGCTCCGTCGGCCTGCTGCGTGGTGTCGCGGACGGCGGCGCCGAGGGCGTCCAGCGCGGCGCGGGTCTCGCCCTGCGGCAGCTGGTCGCGCAGCGGGCCGACGGCGTCCGCGAGCTCGTGCAGCGGCAGCGACGATTCGCGGGCGACGCGGACCGCTTCCAGGGCAGCGGTCAGCTCCGCGACGGGCCGTTCCGGTTGCAGCGCTTCCAGCTGCGCTTCCAGCGACCGGTGCAGGCCGTCGAGCACCTCCTGGGTGCGCTGCGCGCTCACCTCGGGGCCGTGCGCCTCGGTGTGCCAGCCGTGCACCCGGATCTCGAAGGGCGCGCGCTCGCCGCGCGCGACCTCCAGCAGTTCGGTGGCCAGCGAGCGCGCGGTCTCGTCCCGCAGCTCCAGCGCGGCGTCCTGCGGCAGCCGGGCCGGGTCGGCGTCGTCGAAGTGGCCGACCCACTCGACCATCTCCTCCGGCGGCTCGGACTCGACGGAGGCCATCGGCTGGTCCGGGTCGAGGTCCATCGCCGCGGCCGGGGTCGGCGCGTCGCCGTAGCCGGGAGTGGGCGCGTAGCCCGGAGTCGGCGCGTGCTGCGGCGTGCCGCCCCACGGCTCGGTGTCCGGCACGGACGCGGTGTCCGGGAGCGAATCGGCGTCGTTCCAGCCCGGGGTGGGGGCGTCGCCGCTCCAGCCCGGAGTGGGCGCGTTCCCGGTCCAGCCCGGGGTGGGCGCCGACTCGTAGACCGGGGAGTCGACGTCCATGTCGTCGGGGCTCGCGGCCGGGCGCGTGCGCCGGGTGGTCTCCGCCAGCGGTTCGGTGATCCGCCCCGGCTCGGGGCGCGCCGGCAGGTCGCCGTCGTGGCCGAACCGGGCGAGCGCCTCCCCCAGATCGGCGAGTCCGCTGGGGTGCGCGCCCTCGTGATCGTGCTTGGTCCAGCCTGCCGGGTCGGGCTGGATGCGCACGGTTCCGTCGTCGCCGACCACCGGGTGTCCGGCGATGAGCCGACCGTCCGGCAGATGCAGTACCTGCGCGTCGGTCGTGATGATGCCGAAGTCGGTCGCTTCCACCAAGTCCGGCAACCAACCGAGCCTGCCGCCACCCGACACGGCCAGGACCCCGGGCACGTCCTGCCCGTAGTTGCGGTTGGTGGCCGATTCGATGAACGCCGCGGGCTCCAGCACCCCGCCGTCCCAGAGCGCGATCCGGTGGTCGTCCGGGCGCACCGAGGCGATCAGCACGTCCACGTCCCGGTACTCCGGCGAGAGGTTGCGGGCCTGGGCGACCGCGGAGCGCACCGAGCTGCCGGGAGCCGGGTAGAGCAACCCGCCCTGCGGGATTCCGACCGTCTGGAGCCGGTGCTCGGTGTCGTTGCTGCCGGTGTTCACCCATTCCCGGGTAGCGGCGAACAGCTGCACCACCTGCTCGCGGGCGTCCGGGCTCAGCGGCAGCACCGCCAGCAAGTCCGCGAGCTCGGGCAGCCCGGCAGGGGCGCGGCCCAGCAGGTTCGGCTCGGTCATGAGCGCGTCCAGCACCCGGTCGATGCTCGAGTCCTTAGCGGCCAGCAGCATGGCCGCGCTGAGCTCGGCGTGCACCTGGGTCTCCCCGGTGTCGAGGGTTCCCGCCCAGAACCGGAACTCGTGCCGGTCCGAGTCCGCACCGGTGATGTGCCGGAAGCTCAAGCCCTCGGCCTTGTCCCGGTTGAGCCCGCCTGCCTCGCTCGCGGTGGTGACCTGGGACGGGTCGGCGGGCAGCGGGCCGGGGCCGACCATGGTCAGCAGCCGCTGCTTGGCGCTGCCCGGGTGGTTGCCCAGGCGGTAGAGCACCGACTCGAAGCCCTTCTGGATCCGTGCCAGCCGGACGTGCTCGGACGGGGTCAACTGCTGCGGGAAGCTGACGTTGACGTGCCCGCCGGTGTTCGCGGCGGACGCCTCGTGCCGCTGCAGCAGTCCCGTCAGCTCGGCGATGTCTCGCCAGGTGTCCCGTTCGACGCCGGGGCGCAGGATCGGCGAGACCAGCTCGAAGCCCTGCACGTGCGCGGTCTCCTCGACCAGCGCCCACTTGCCGGCATCGCGCGCCTGCCCGACCCGCTCGTCCTCCGGATCGAGCAACGGGCGTTCGGTCTGCTCCGGAGGCAGGAAACCGGTTTGCCGGAGTTCGCTGGCGAGACCGGTCAGCTGGGCTTGGAATCCCGGGTCGGCGTTGCTCGCGCGCTTGCTGGACCACTGCGACAGGTAGGCGGACTCGCTGCCCGCCTCCTGCAGGCCCTCCACCGTGTTCTGGTACTGCATCTCCAGCTCGAAGCCGAACCGGACGTCGGGCCGGGAGCTGGCCCCGCCGGGAACGCCATCCACGTGGAAGGTGATCGGGTTGAGGCCGTTGGCGGCGTCGAGGCGCGCCCGCTCGTAGCCGCCGCGCAGCTCGTCGGCGACGACCCGGCGGATCTGCTGCACGGCCTGCTCGGCCCGGTCGGCGGCGGCGCGCAGCCCGTGCAGCGGGACCCCGCTCAGCGACGGCGCATCGGCGGCGCGCACGACCTGGGCGAACCGCTCCAGCTGGTCGCCGGTGAAGCGGTGCGCGCTGGTGCTCAGGTGCCTGCGCATCAGGTGGGCGGCGGCGCGCAGCCGCGCGGCCGGGCCCTGGCTCTCGGCGAGGCGCGGTTCCTGGAACTCCGGCGAGTGCGCGGGGACCTCGCCGATGTGCTGGCCGAGCACCTCGGCGTGCCGGGTGCGCAGGCCCGCGTTGCCGGCCTCGTCCGGGACGCCCATCAGGCTGCCCGCGGTGTCCGGTTCGACGGGCAGGCCCAGCATGGAGCCGATGGCGCGCAGCCGGTTCGGGTCGCCGAACGTCCACGAGGTCTGGTCGCCGCGGCCGGCGGCGTCCAGCGTCACCGAGTGGTGTGGTTCCTCGCCGGGGCCCGCTCGCAGCACCCGCACCCGGAGCACGTCGCCGTTGGGCAGCACCAGGTTCGGCCGGTTGAACCGCCGGTCCACGTCGTGCACCATCCGCGCCCAGTCCGCGTCGGCCGCGGTGCGCGGCAGCGAGCTCTGCTGCCGGATGCGCACGGTGGCCTCGCTGACCAGCACGCCGTCGGAGGACACCGCGCGGCGCACCTCGAACGCGGAGCGCTGCACCACGTCGGTGTCGGGCTGCTCGCGGATGCGGCCGCGCTGCTGCACCGGCGCGGAGTCGAGCCGGGCGCGCAGGTCCGGCGAGATGCCGGAGCGCTCGGTGCCGGATTCGAGCAGGCGCGGGTCGAACCGCGGGTCCGGCGGCGGGGCCGTGGCCGGGGCGGACGGCTGCCGGTCCTGCCCGGTGCCCTCGGCGGGCTCGCGCTGCGGCGCGTCGGTCCGGGCGTCGGCCATCTCCACGTCGCCGTGGTCGCCGAGCATCCGCAGCAGCTCGGGGTCCGCAGGCGGCAGGTCGCCGAGCGCGGCGAACGGGTCGCCCGCGGCGAAGGTGCCGTGCGAGGCGGCGGTGAAGTCCGGGCCCGGCATCTGGTCGCCCTGCGGCGGGTTCCCGGCGCCGTCGGTGGCCGGGTTCGCGAGTCCGATGCCGTCCAGGTTCCCGAGGTCGCCCCAGGTCGCGGGATCGCCCAGGGCGCCCCAGTCGACCGGGTTAGCCGGGTCGACCGGATTCGCCGGGTCACCCGGGTTAGCCGAGTCGACCGGGTTCGCCAGGTCGACCAGCGCGTTCACGTCGAAGTCGCCGAGGTTCCCGAAGTCGATCGCGTTCACGTCGAGCGCGGCGAACAGGTCCGGGTTCGCAGTGGTCCCGTCGCCGATGTTCCCGGTGGTGAACGGGTCGGTGCCCAGCGGGTCGGTGGTGAACGGGTCGAACACCCCGCCCGTGCCGGTGCCGGTCCCGTCCAGGTTCCCGAACAGGTCGAGATCGCCGAGCCCGTCGAGGTCCAGTTCCGGCAGCGGTTCCGCGGCGAGGAAGTCCTCGAAGTCGAGGACCTCCTGCGAGTAGCCGCTCAGGTAGCGCTCGGCGCGGTTCGCGTCGGCCTCGGGCAGCGCCGACTTGATCCGCTCGTCCAACGAGGTCTCGCCGTCCCGGCCGAACCGCTCCCGCACCGCGTCGATGCCCGCCTGGTTGCCGACCAGGTCGCGCAGCTCGCCCAGCACCAGGTCCGGCTGCACCTCGGGCCCGCCGAGCAGGAATTCGAGGCGCCGCGCGACGCGCTCCGGGCCGGGCTGCACCACGTCGGGGCGCATGCCGGACGCCCGCGCGATCTGCTCGATGCGCCACAGGTGGCGGGGCAGCAGCTCGCCGACCTGCTGGCCCATCAGGCCGCCGTCGTCGATGTAGGCGTTGCGGCGCGGGTGCCGTACCCCGGTGGCGGTGTCGATGGGCAGCGGCGGGTCGGCGCGGTTGACGACGCGCCGCTCGTCGCGCGGGAGCTGTCGCAGCTCGGCGGCGTCGCCGGAGCGCAGCGCGGACACGAAGTCCGGGGTGAGCCCGAGGTGCGCGGCGACGTGCTCGGCGGCGGCCGCGGCGTCGTCGGAGCTGCCCCAGTGCTCGGTGTCCGTGGTGGCGACGTCGGCGGCGTCGCTGACCTTCAGCTTCTTGTGCGCGTAGAACGGCTCGTCGACGAAGGAGACCTCGACGCCGTACCGCGCCTTCGGGTGCATCCGGCTCGGGTCGAACAGCTCGCGGACGCCCCGGGTGGCGCGTTCCTTGAGCTCGGCGAGATCCTGGGCGACCTCGTCCACCCGCTGCCGCGCGCGGTCGGCTTCGGCGCGCAGCCGCCGCGCGTTCTCCCGGGAGCTCTCGGCCTGGCGCTGCAGCGCGGCGGCGTCGTACATCGGAGCACCGTGCTCGTCGCGCGCCGCGGGCATCGTTCGCGCGTTGAACTCGTCGGCGGCGGCGGTGAACTCCGCGCCGTCGGCCTTCTTCTCCGCCTCTTCCGCGATCTTGGTGCGGTGTTCGGCGAGGTGCGCCTCGTCCAGGTGCAGCCGGATCTGGTAGTCCCGGATCTGCTCGCCGCCGAAGTCCCTGGTCCCCCGGTCGTAGCCGTTCAGGTCGGCGTACTCGTCGGGCAGGCCGTAGGAGTGGAACCACTCGTGCTCGCCGATCTTGCCCGTCATGTCGATGTCCCAGAGCAACTGGTTCGCCCGGACCTTCTCGCCGACCCGCACCACCTGGTGCGCGGCGGACGGATCGGTGGCGAACTCGATGCGAGCGTGGAACTGGTCGCCGGACACGGCCATCCGGCGGCCCTGCAACGGGTTCTCGGCGACCTGGGCGCGGACCCGGTCCTTCAGCGCTTCGACGCGCGCTTCCTGGCGGGCGAGCTCGGCGGTGGACGCGTCCGCCTTCCGCTGCAGCCCGTCGACCTCCAGCTGGGTGAAGTCCGCGGTGGCCCGGGCGGACACGGCCTCCTCCGGCTGGTTCGCCGCCTCGTGGATCTCGACCATCAGCCGGTCGCTCTTGAGGACCTCCTGCTTCGCCTCCAGCAGCTCCCGGTCGCGGTTCGCGGCTTCGCGGGCCGGAGCGAGGAACGAGTCGGTGTCCAGGTACGGGCGGTAGGTGAGCTCCTGCACGAACCGGCCGGGCCGGACCTCGATGCGCTGGAAGTCGTAGGTGATCTGCGTGGTCACCGTTTTCGGGCCGAACGCGAACGCGGCGCCGTCCAGGGACGCGGCCCGCGGCGCGACCGTCGCCGCCATGGTGCCGATGGCGTCCTCGGTGCGCACCGTGCCGTCCGGGATGGGCCGCCGCAGGTGCTCCCAGTCGGAGGGTTCGAACCTGCCCCAGTGCGGGTCGAACCAGCTGGCGCGGGTGACTTCGGCGCGCCGCCAGGCCGGGTCCTCGACGGACGGTTCGGAGTCGGCCTTCCACGGCTTCGCGTAGTCGGTGACCGGCGCGGTCGTCACCCCCGCCGAGTCCAGCAGCGAGTACTCGCGCTCGACCACGAGCGGGACGTTCAGGTCGTGCAGCGCGCGCCGCTGCTCGGCGGGCACGTCCGGCTGGGCGGCCGCCAGCTCCGCTTCCAGGGCGGCGGTGAGCCGGGAGACGACCTCGTCGCTGCGCCGCGCGTTGGTGGCCGGGTTCTCGTCGACGCTGTGCGAGACGACGTGGATCTCGAACGGTTCGCGCTTCCCGGCGGCCACTTCCAGGAGTTCGGCGGCCAGGGTGCGGGCGGTGTCGCCGTGCAGTTCGCGGACGGCCTCCGGCGGGAGCGCGCCGTCGCCGGAGGACTCCAGCAGCGTCGACCAGCGGCTGACGGGCTCGACGCGCGCGTCGTCGACCAGGGCGTCGAGGCCCGGAAGCCAGGCGTTGACGTCGTCCGTCGGCGGCAGCGTCCCGAAGTCGCCGAACTCGCCCCAGTTCGTCCCGAACGGGTCGTCCTGCGCGAACTGCTCCCAGAACTGCTCGCCGAACGAGTCGGGGAAACCACCGTCGAACAGGTCGCCCTGCGGGGCCGGGGCGGGACGCGCCGTGCTCTGGACCGGGTTGCCGGACGCGTGCTGCCGGTAGTAGTCCCAGTCGATCTCGCCTTCGGCGTCCTCGTCGGAGCGGGAACCGTCCGAGGCGTCGTCCATGTCGACGTCGGAGTCGGCGTTCCGGTCGGAAACGAAGTCGGGGTCGGTCTCGCCGTCGGCGTCCTCGTCGCCGCGCGAGCCCTCGGACGCGTCGTCGGACATGTCGATGTCGGAGTCCTCGTCGCGGTTCGAGGCGAACTCCGGGTCGAGCTCGCCCTCGGCGTCCCGCGCGGTCTCCAGCGCCGTCGCCAGGTCGGACTCGCCGGTGGCGTAGGAGTGGCCTTCCTCCAGCACGACCCAGCCGCGCGGATCCGGCTCGAACCGGATGGTGCCGTCCCGGTCGCGGACGACCTCGCGGACCGCGAGCAGCCTGCCGTCGGGGGTCAGCGCCACCTTCGAGGCCGCGTAGACGGTGTTGTCCACGACGAGGTCGCTGACCCAGTCGGATTCCACGTCCTCCGCGAACGGGTCCGGACCCTCGTGCGTCACGTCCGGGTCCGGCTGCAGCACCCCGGAGACGGCCAGCGCGATCGGGTTCTCGCCGCCGATGCCACGTTCCTTCAGCGAGGAGACGAACCCGGTGCCGTCCACCGGTTCGCCGTCCCACAGCTGCACCAGGTCCGGGTTGTCCGGGGCGAGGGTCGCCAGCACCAGGTCGGTGTCCGGCAGGTTCGGCAGCCGCCGCGCCACCTGCACGGCGGAAGCCACGGAGTTGCGCGGGTTCGGGAAGTACAGCCCGCCGCCGGGCAGCGTGATGCTCTGCGCGCGGTCGTAGCTGTCGTTCGTCCCGTCCAGGGTCCACGGTTCGGTGTGCGCGAACAGCTGGACGGCCTGCGCCTCGGATTCGGGGCTCAGCGGCAGCAGTTCCAGCAGTTCCTGCAGCTGCGCCAGGTCCGCCTTGCCGTGGTTGAGCAGCGCGGGCCTGGACATCAGCTCGTCGAGGCGCGCGTGGATCGTCGGGTCCTGCGCGGCGGCGACCATCGCGGCGGTGAGTTCCGCGCGCACCTGCCACTCGGCTTCGTCGAGGCTGCCCGCCCAGAACCGCATCTCCACGCGGTCGCTCGCCGAGCCCTCGATGTTGCGGAAGTTGACCGCGTCGTACTTCGCCTGCCGCTGCGCGCCCTGGTTGAGCACGTGCAGGTCGCCGACCGCGGAGACCGAGGCCGGGTCCACCGGCAGCGGGTTCGGGCCCACGTAGTCCAGGCTGCGGTCGCCGCTGCCGTCGGTGTGGTTGCCGAGGCGGAACAGCACCGATTCGAAGCCCTTGGTCAGCTGCGCCAGCCGCACGTACTGCTGCGGGGTGAGGTGCTCGGCGAAGCTCAGGTTGACGTGGCCGCCGGTGCCCCCGGCGTTGCCGCCGTGGTCCCTGACCAGCCCGAGCACGTCGGCGAGCCCGGGCCAGACGGCCGCGTCGTCGCCGGGCCGCAGGATCGGCGAGATCAGCTCGACGCCGGCGGGGAAGGACGCCTCGTCGGCCATCGCCCAGCCGTGGGCGTCGTTGGCCCGCTTGACGATGTCGCCGCCCTGCTTGGGCAGCGGGAACCCGGTGCCGTCCTGCTGGGTGTGGCCGCCGTCCTTGAGGTCGGTGAACAGCTCGCGCACGCCGTTCTCGAAACCGGCTTCGGGGAGGCTGAACTCGACCTCGAAGCCGAGCTTCACGCCGGGTCGCGAGGTCACGCCGCCGGGCACACCGCCCTCGTGGAAGACGATCGGCGATCCGCCCTCCTCGGCGCGGGCCTTCGCCTCCTCGTGCAGCCGTTCCAGGCGCGCGGCGCGGTCGGCGCGGACCTCGCCGAGCAGGACGCGGGCGTTCACGTCGAAGGCCCGCAGTTCGTCCGGGGTGGCGCGCGGCAGGTCGTCGCCGCGCAGCGCCTCCCGCCAGCTCGCGAGTCGTTCCCTGGCCTGGTCGAACCGCGGTTCGCCGACCGGGGCGGCGTCGAGGTTGCGCTGCAGCGAGCCGAGGGTGCGCTGCGCCTGGTCCACCAGCGGGGCGATCTCCGGCGGCAGGGCCGGTGCCGGGTCGTCGCCCATGACGAGGCCGCGGTCACCGCCGGCGTGCTGGTCGGCCGCGTGGCCCGGCCCGTCCTGCGGCTGGTCGAGCCCCAGCTTGCGCTGCATCACCTGGATGGCTTCGCCGAGGTCCGCGCGGCCCGTCTGGTCCGGCGGGGTCATCGAGTCGCCGATGTAGTCGCCGTGCATGACCCAGCCCCGGGGGTCCGGCGCCACCAGCACCCGGCCGTCCGGGCCCTGCGTGAACACGCCCGCGACGAGCCTGCCGTCGGGCAGCCACAGCACGTTCGAAGCGGTCAGCACGGCCTCGTTCTGGAAGTTCTCCGGCTCGAAGAGGTCCCGGAACCACGGCGCCTGGTCCACGCCCGAGATGGCCAGCACGATGCCGTGCCGGGCACCGAAGTGCCGCGAGGCGATCGTCTCGATCAGCTGCGGCCCGGAGAGGAACCGGCCGTTCCACAGCATCAGCCCCCGGCCGTGCGGATCGAGTTCGCCCAGCACGAGGTCGACGTCGGGGTAGGGCTGCTGGTCACGGGCCGCCCGGACCGCGGCCTCGATGGAGTGCCGCGGGGTCGGGAACATCAGCCCGCCGTCGGGCGTGCTGACGGTGACGATCCGCTGGTGGGAGTCGTTCTCGCCGGTGTGCCGCCAGGGGTCGTTGAGCGCGAACAGCTCGACGGCCTGCCGCTGCGACTCCGGGCTCATCGGCAGCAGTTCCAGGAACTCCACCAGGTCCGGCAGCGCGGCACCGGTGTTCCGGCCGACGAGCTTGGGCGCGTTCTGGAGCGCGTCGAGCCGCGGCTGGATCGACGGGTCCTTCGCCGCCGCCAGCATCGCGGCGCTGAGCTCCACGTGCGCCTGCCACACGCTCGCCTTCGTGCTGCCCGACCAGAACCGGAACTCCACCCGGTCCGCCGGACCGCCCTCGACGTGCTTGAAGTTGATCGCGTCGTAGCGGTCCCGGCTGAGCGACCTGACCTGCTCCGGCGTGGTGATCTTCGCCGGGTCGGCGGGAATCGGGTTCGGGCCGACCATGTGCAGCGCGCGCTGCCCACCGCCCGGGTAGTTGCCCAGCCGGTAGAGGACCGCCTCGAAGGCCTTGGTCAGCTGCGCCAGCCGCACGTGCTCGCGGGGGGTGAGCGGCTCGTCGAAGCTCAGGTTGACGTGGCCGCCGGTGCTGTCGGCGTTGCCGTCGACCGCTTCGACGTCGCGCAGGATCGAGTCGAGCTGGGCCCACATCTCCGGCTGCCGGTCCTGCCGCAGGATCGGCGAGACGAGCTCGGCGCCGTAGTCGTGGGCGGTCTCCTGCACCAGCGCCCACCTGCCCCGGTCGTGCAGCTCGCGGACGATCTTCGCGTTCGGGTCGGGCAGCACCTCCAGCACGTTCGACTCCAGCTCCTCGCTCTCGCTGGAGGACCAGCGCGACGAGTCGCTGTCGGAGTCCGGGCTCATCGGTTCCGGCCGCGCTTCGCTGACGGGCTCCGCGACGACCGGATGCCACTCGGAGTGCCCCGCCTCCTGCAACCGGGCGCCGAGTCCGGTGACCTTCGCGGTGGCGCCGTCGTTGTCGGTGCCGAGGAACTTGAACTCGACTTCCAGCCCGACCTTGACCCCGGGCCGGGAGCTCACGCCGCCCGGCACGCCGTCGCGGTGGAAGACCGGTTCGCGGGCGCCGTCGGCGCGGGCCTGCTCGGCGCCGCGGAAGATCTCGCCGATGTCCCGGACGCGCGCGTCGCGGACCTGCGCGGCCAGTTCGCGCGCGGAGCTCTCGAAAGCGCGCAGCGCGGTGTCGGACAGGGCGTTGAGCGATTCCAGCGAGTTCGTCCACCCGGTGACCTGCTGCCGCGCCTCGAGCATCGCCTCCGGCGACAGCGCGTTCAGGTTCCGCCGGACGTCGGCGACCAGACCCACCAGCGGGTCGAGCCTGCCTCGGGCGTCGTCGAGCATCCGGACGCTGCGCTCGCCGTCCGGGGCGGCGGTGCCGGTGGCGTCCTGGTCGCCGGAGGTGTGGACGCTCTCCGGGTCGCCGAGGCGGGAGACGTCCTGCGAGCCGAGCAGCCGCGTGCGGCCGCCCTCGAAGATCTCCGGCCTGCCGTGCGGGACGTACTGCTCGCCGACCTGGTCGGACAGCAGCGAGTGCAGCCCGGCGCCGACGGAGGGCTCGGCCTCGCCGAGGCGGCAGCTCAGCCACAGCAGGTTCGTGCCCTGCGTCCACTCCGGGCCGGGACGGCCCGCGCTGAGCAGCAGCCTGCTCATCTGGTCCTGGTCCAGGCGGTGCAGCTCGCCGCTCTTGTCCCGGACGGTGAAGCGGCCGTCGCTGAAGTGCGGGGCCACCACGTAGTTGTCGCCGTCGACGGGCGCGCCGTAGAGCCGTGCCGCGTTCTCCCCCGCGCCGGACTCGAAGGCGTGCCGCATGATCTCGGCTTCCGCGTCGCTGCGCGGGAACCCGACACCGATCGCCTCGCCGTCCTTGCCCGCGGGCAGCGGCACGAAGTCCACGTCGGCGAAGGTGAGGTCCTTGCCGCGACCGCCCGCGGGGCCCTCGGCGCGGTCGCCGCCGCCCATCTCCATGCCGGATCCGGCGTCGGAGTCCGCGTTCGGGTCGTAGCGGCCGTCGTTGTAGAGCACGTCGACGGCCGAGGTCATCTCGGACGCACCGGTGGACCAGGTCTCCCGGCCGCGGTGGTGCACCGTCCACCCGGCGGGGTCGGGCTGGAAGGTCAGCGTGCCGTCCGGGCCGGGCACCATCCGGCCGGCGTGCAGGCCGCCGTCCGGGGTGCGGACCACGCCGCTGTCGGTGGCCAGCACCGGGTGCGTGGACTCCTCGACCAGCGCGGCCAGCACCGGGGAGTGCCCGGCACCGGACGCGGCGAACACGACGGGCTGCTCCATGCCGATGCCGCGGCGGGTGGCGATGCCCTCGACGAAGGCTTCGGGGGTGGCGGTGCCGCCGCCCCACAGCGCGACGTGCGAGCCGTCCGGCGTCAGGTCGGCCACGACCAGGCCCGCCCCGTCCGGCAGCACGACGTCGCGGGCGGCGGAGACGGCGTCCGGCGTCGCGGTGCGCGGGCCGGGGAAGTACATCCCGCCGCCGCCGAGGCTGATCGACTCCGAGCGCAGGACCGGGTCGTTGGTGCCGGTGTTGCGCCACGGCTCGGTCGCGGCGAACAGCTGCACCGCCTGCCGCTGCGATTCCTCGCTCATCGGCAGCATTTCCAGCAGGTTCAGCAGGTCCGGCAGCTCCGCGGACCCGCGGCCCAGCAGCTGCGGGTCGGCCATCAGCCGGTCCAGCCGCGGCTGGATCGACGGGTCCTGGGCGGCGGCCAGCATCGCGGCGCTCAGCTCGGTGCGGACCTGCCAGTACGCCGGATCGGTGCTGCCGGACCAGAGGCGGAACTCGACGCGGTCCTGCGGCGTGTCCTCCACGTGCAGGAAGTTGATCGCATCCTCGCGGCCCCAGTTGAGCTCCTGGACGTCGGCGAAGGTGAGCTCCGCACTCGGGCGCGCCGGCAGCGGGTTCGGGCCGACCTCGTGGGTCTCGCGGTGCGCGCCGCCGCCCGGGTAGTTGCCGAGCCGGTACAGCACCGCCTCGTGCGCCTTCATCAGCTGTGCGAGCCGGTGGTACTCGGCGGGCGTCATCGGCCGGTCGAAGCTCAGGTTCACGTGCCCGCCGGTGCGGCCGGCGTCGCCCTGCGCCTGGTTGACGGTGTCGAGCAGCGCACCGAGCTCGGTCCAGGCGGTGCCGCCCGGTTCGCCGGTTCGCAGGATCGGCGACACCAGTTCGACGGCCTGCTCGTCCGACGGTTCTTCGGCCAGCGCCCACTTGCCCGCGTCGTTCGAGATTCCGGTTTCGCCCTTGTCCACCATGGACGGCGTGGCGAGCATTCCCTGCCGGTGCAGGGCGTCACCGAGGGCACCGACGCGGGCGTCGAAGTTCTCGCCGTGGAGCTGGAACTCGACCTCCAGCCCGACGCGCAGGTCCGGCCGCGCGGAGGCGCCGCCGCTGATGCCCTCCGGGTGGAACTGGACCGGCGAGGCCCCGGACTGCGCGATCGCCTGCGCCTGCTGGAGCTGCTGGGCGAGGCCGCGGGCCCGCACGCCGCGGATGTTCTGCAGCAGCTGCTCGGCCTGACCGACCCGCTCGCGCAACCGGTCCAGGTCGACCTGGGAGAACGTCTGGGCGTCCAGACCCTGCGCCCAGGCAGCGGCCCGCTGGCGCAGCTGCGGGAGCACCCCGTTCGGCAGCGCTTCCGGTGGCAGCACGGCGAGGTGGCGCTGCAGCTGCGGAACGGCGCCTTGCAGCCGGTCGACCAGCTGGGCGCGCTCGTCGACGTGCGGCGCGCCGAGGTCCGGCATCGCCACGTCCTCGTCACCCATGACGAGGGCGCGCTCCCCGTCGTGCGCGGGGGCACCGTCCTCCCGCGCGGTCGCACCGTCCGCCGAACCGTTCGGCCGCCGGGATCCCTCCGCGGAGACCGAAGCGACGGCGGCGTCGAGGTCGGCGTGCCCGGTGGGCCGGGTGGTCCCGCCCTTCTCGTGCAGCACCCAGCCGTCCGCGGCCGGGCGGTGGCGCACCACGCCGTCCTGGTCCACGACCTGGTCCACGGCCCGCAGCCCGCCGTCCGGCCCCTGCACCACGGTCGCGTCGGTGGTGAGCACCGGGACGTCGATCCGGTTCACCAGCTGCGGCAGCCAGCCGCCCTTGCCGCCGCCCGCGCCGAGCGCGAACACCGAGGGGCCGCCACCACCGAGCCGCCGGAGCCTGCTCTCGACGAGGTCGCCGAACTCCTTCGGCGGCAGGGCTCCGCCGTCCCACAGCTTCACCCCGGCGCCGCCCGGCGCCTGCTCGGCGACGACCAGGTCCGCGCCGTCGGGGACGGTGGTCCGCCGCGCGGTGGAGACGGCGTCGGCGATCGAGGTGCCGGGCGTCGGGAACCGGAGCCCGCCGTGGGGAGTGCCGATGGTCTGGGCACGCACCCGGACGTCGTTGGTGCCCGTGTCGTGCCACGGTTCGGTCGCGGCGAACAGCTGCACCGCCTGCTGCTGCGCGGCCTCGCTCATCGGCAGCAGTTCCAGCAGGTTCAGCAGGTCCGGCAGTTCCGCCGAGCCGCGGCCGAGCAGCTGCGGCTCCGCCATCAGCTCGTCCAGCCGGGCGTGGATCGAGGGGTCCTTCGCCGCGGCCAGCATCGACAGGCTCAGCTCGGTGCGCACCTGCCAGAGCGCCGGATCGGTGCTGCCCGCCCAGAACCGGAACTCGACCCGGTCGCCGGGGCCGCCGTCGACGTTGCGGTAGCTGACCGCTTCCTCGCGCTCCTGGTTGAGGCGGCGGACGTCGGCGTAGCCGAGGTCGGCGCGCGGATCGATCGGCAGCGGGTTCGGCCCGACCTGGAAGGTGTTGCGGTGCCCCACGTCGCCGGGGTGGTTCCCGAGCCGGTACAGCGTGGACTCGAAGGCCTTGGTGAGCTGCGCCAGCCGCACGTACTCGGACGGGGTGAGCACCTGGTCGCGGAAGCTGACGTTGATGTGCCCGCCGGTGCCCGCGCCCGCTTCGCCGTCGTGGTCCCGGACGGTCTCCAGCATGTCCTGCAGGTCCGCCCACGGCATGCCGTCCTCGCCGGTGCGGATGATCGGCGACACCAGTTCGACGCCGTGGTCCAGGTCGGGCTCCTCGACCATCGCCCACTTGTCCGCGGCGTGCGCTTCGAAGGTGTCGGTCTTGCCGCCCACGCGGGGGTCGTGCAGCACGCCCTGCTCGAGCAGCGAGGCGCCGAGCTCACCGGCCCTGCGGTCGGGGTCGGCGCCGGGCAACCGCACCTCGACCTCGAAACCGACCTGCGCGTCGGGCCGGGCGGACTGGCCGCCCTCGACGCCGAACAGGTGGAACTCGACGGGGGATCCGCCGTCGCGGGCGGTCTCGCGGGCCTGCTCGAACTGCTGGGTCAGGTGGGTGACGCGCTGGGTGCGGGCGTTGTGCAGCAGCGCGGACGCCTCGTTCAGCCGGGACCGCAGCTGGGCCGCGTCGGCGGCGGCGAAGGTGCCCCCGCGCGCGGCGTCGATCCACAGCTCGGCGCGCTCGCGCAGCCGCGGCGCCGCGTCGGCGGGCAGCGCGTCGACGTGCCGCCGGACCTGTTCGACGGTGTCGTTCAGCGCGGAGGCCAGCTCGGCGCGCTCGCGGCTCGGTGCGGCGACGTCGTCGCCGCCCATGATGACGCTGCGCTCCGGGCGTCGCTGGAACAGGCCGTCATCGGACTCGGAGTCGGAGTCGTCGTCCCGGCGGGACGGGCCATCCGCGCCCTCCCGGCGCGGCGGCCTCGCGAACAGACCGTCATCGGACTCGGAATCGGAATCCTCGTCCCGGCGGGACGGACCACCGGTATCCTCACCCGCCCGCGGACGCACCGCGAACATCCCGTCATCCGAGTCCGAATCCGAATCGCGACGATCTCGGCTCGGCTCGCCCCACTGTGGTTCGGCGAAGGACGGAGCCTGGTCGCGCGGAGCGTTCAGGAAATCCTGGCGGGTCAGCAGCGCGTCGGAGTTGCGCCGGGCGAAGTCGAGCAGTGACGCCAGCCGATCCGTGCGGGGGCCGGTGGGGATGTCCACCTCGTCCGCGAGCTGCAACAGCGCTTCCGCACCGGGCCGGGGCTGGAAGGGTTCGGGTTCGGCGAGCCGGTCCAGCTCCGTGACGAGGCGCAGGTCGCCCTGGTCCGGCCGGCTCAGTCCGTAGAGGTCGCTCGCCCGCGATGCCAGTTCGGCATCGGTGGCGTGCCAGCCCAGCTCAGCCCGGGCGACCAGGTCGGCAGGCGAACCGTCGCGGACCACTGCCGGGGTGAGGAACTCGGCGAGCCACTGCTGGTGCCCGGTCTCGGACAGCACGAACAGGTCGCGAGCCGCCTGCGGGATCGGCACTTCGGTGAACCCGTTTCGGTCCCAGCTGGTCGTGGTGATGGAGCGGACCTGCTCGGCCAGCTCTGGCCGCTCGGCGATGAACCGCAGCGCGCTGGTCAGCACCAGCTCCGGGTCCGCGTGCTTGGTCAGTGCGGATGCGAGGCGGGTGAGCCGCAGGTCCCCTTCCCGGTTGTTCAAGTCCCGCACCAGGGTCTGGACGACCTTGCGGGTCAAGTCGGCGGTGGCATCCGGACCGTCCAGCAGGACGGCGGGGCGCTCCGGACCGCGGAGCCAGCTCTCCGTGAGCATGACCTGGACCGCGCGAATCCGGGGCAGGCCGAGCCCGCTCTGGTAGCCGAGCCGGTGGCTGAACTCAGCCAGTACGTCGGGGCCGGTGCGCATCATCAGCGAATTCCGGCGCGGCCGCATTCGGTCGGTGTCGAAGAACTCCTTGGGAGTGTGGGTGTTGCGCTGACCGTAGAGCTCCTCCTGCGTACGGCCGAGCAGCTCACCGATGTGGTCGAGCAGCACAGCCGCGGCGGGGTGCCTTCGCGGCATCCCGTAGGCCGCGTTGTCCATCATGTTCGACGAGGCGGACAACCATGCCCATCCCTCGGAGGTGTTGATCAGCTCCTCCGCCTCGGCAAGATCCCGGACCTGGTTGTCGCCGTCGGTGTAGAAGCCGCCGAGCTCGTGCAGCAACGCGATCCGGGCGATGTCGCTCTTCGCTGCCCAGCCCGGTCCGGACATCCGGAGACCTTCGCCGTTGAAGTAGCTGTGCAGCGGCAGCGGATTGCCTTCGTGGAAGAACTCATCGAAGTTGATCAGCCGGATGTCGTTGTCCCGCGCCCATTCGAGCATCTCGCGAGTACCGGCGTGCGGATCCGGGGAGCCGTCGGTGGGCGGCTCCGCGTTGCGGGCCGCGTCGAATTGGGCTCGCGGAATGTCGGTCCACAGCACCGAAGTCCCGTCATAGCGGGATGCGGCCGAACCGAAGTTCTCGTGCACCTCAGCCGACCGGGTACCGGCCTGAACCGGGCTGCCCATCCAGATCGTGTGCAGGATCTTCGGCAGTTCCAGGGTCTCCGGCAGCAGTGGCAGGTCGGAACCGGGTGCCCAGTCTCCGCGCTGCTGCGCGGTGCGGTGGTCCACGAGCACCTGATCCGCTCGGCCGGTCAGGCCGTCGGCCGTGATCCGGGACGGAGCATCGTGGGCGAGGTCCATCGCGTCCAGCAGCGACGGGAGCTTCGCCGAGTCCAGTGCCGGGATGTCCAGGCCCAGCAGGAAATCAGGTGTTGCGGCCGGGCTCAACAGCCCGAACAGGTCCGCACCGAGCAGCGGTGCCGGCTCGGCAGGGGCGTCGACCACCGAGTCGTTCAGGTCGGCCACGATTCGCGCTACCGCGGCCGGATCGTCCGCGGCGCTCCGCCGCCCGGAGCCCGGCGTCGCGCCCGCGTCGTGTGGTGCGCCCGCGCCGTCCTGGTCCGGCACGGCGAAGTGGTCGTCGACGCCGGTGTGCGGCGAGCCCTCCTCGCCCATGATGAGGCCCGTGCGCGCGTGCTCGGGCTGCGCGGGCCGGGTGACCTGGGCGATCGCGTGCCCGAGGTCGAACTGCCCGGTAGGCCGGGAGCCCTGCGGCCGGTGCTCCACCCAGCCGACCGGGTCCGGGCCCGGCCGCATCCTGCCGTCCGCGCCGACCTGCATGGACGCCGCGACCAGGTGGCCCTCCGGGCCGAGCAGCGGGTTGCCCGCGGTCAGCACCGGCTTGCCGAGCTGACCGAAGTGGTGCACCAGCTCGGGGAACCACGGCGCGTCGGCGACACCGGAGATCGCCATCGCGACCGCGTTCCGGTCCCCCATCCGCCGGTGGCTCATCGTGTCGATGAGGTCCCTGCCGGCGAGGGTCTCCCCGTTCCACAGCTTCAGGTCGCCGGTGTCCGGGTCCAGGGTGCCCATCACCAGGTCGGTGTCCGGGTGCGGCTGCACGGTCCGCGCCACCTTGACGGCGGAGTCGATGGTGTTGCCGTCGTGCGGGAAGAACAGCCCGCCGTCGGGCAGGCCCACCGTCTGCGAGCGCCAGTGGATGTCGTTGCCGCCGGTGTCCTCCCACGCGTCGGTGAGCGCGAACAGGTGCACCGCCTGTTCCTGCGCGGCCGGGCTCAGCGGCAGCACTTCCAGCAGGTTCATCAGGTCCGGCAGCGCGGAACCACCGCCGACGCCGAGCAGCTCCGGTTCCCGCATCATCTCGTCGAGCCGGGTCTGGATCGACGGGTCCTTCGCGGCCGCCAGCATCGCGGCGCTGAGCTCCACGTGCGCCTGCCACACGCTCGCCTTCGTGCTGCCCGACCAGAACCGGAACTCCACCCGGTCCGCCGGACCGCCGGTGACGTGCCGGAAGCTGACCGCGTCGTACTTGTCCCGGCTCAGCGAGCGGACGTCCGACGGGCTGGTGACCTTGGAGGCGTCCGGCGGGATCGGGTTCGGGCCGACCATGTGCAGCGCGCGCTGGTTCGGGCCCATCGGGTAGTTGCCGAGCCGGTACATCACGGACTCGAACGACTTGGTCAGCTGCGCCAGCCGGTGGTACTCGCGGGCGGTGAGCGGCTGGTCGAAGCTGATGTTGACGTGGCCGCCGGTGCTGTCGGCGGTGCCGCCGTGCTCCCGCACCGAGTCGAGCACCGCGTCGACGTCCCACCACATGTCCGGCTGCTGGTCCAGCCGCAGGATCGGCGAGATGACCTCGACGCCGTTCTCGTGGGCGACCTCGTCGACCATCGCCCACTTGCCACGGGAGTGCAGCTCCGCCGACGGCACCCGGTCGGGGGTGAGCAGCGGGGTATCCGGGCTCCACTCCAAGAAGCCGCCCGCGTTGAGGTCCATGCCGAGGTCGGTGACCTTGGCGCCGAACAGCGCGCGGTCCGCCTCGGGGATCTGGAACTCCAGCTCCAGCCCCACCTTCACGCCGGGACGCGAGCTGATGCCGCCGGGCACGCCGTTCTCGTGGAACGGGGGTTCCTCGACACCGTCGGCGATCCGGTCCGAGGCGATGTCGTGCTGCTCCAGCAGCTGCTGGTAGCGGGTCTCGCGGATCTCGCCCGCGAGGTCCCGCGCGGTCTCGTCGAAGGAGCGCAGCGCGTCCGGGCCCAGCGAGGTGACCTGGCCGTCCGACCACGCCTGGCGCCAGGCGGCGACCTGGGCGCGGGCCTCCGGCAGCGCGTCCGGCGGCAGCGCCGCCAGGTGGCGCTGCGCGGCGGCCACCGAGTCCCGCGCGGAGCCGAGCAGCCTGCGCTGCTCCAGGTCGGCGGGCGGCACGTTGTCGCCCATCTCCAGGCCGCGGCCCGGGGTGGTGCCCGCGTCGTCGTAGTTCGGCAGGTGCGCCTCGTCCGCGTCCCCGAGACGGGTGATCTCCGCGGTGCCGCGCAGGTTGATGCCGCCGGTCTCCAGCAGCTCCGGTTTGCCGCTGGGCGCGTACTGCTCCCCGACCTGGCCGGACAGCAGCGAGTGCAGCCCCTGGCCGACGCCGGAGTGCTCCGGCGAACCGAGGTTGCAGCTCAGCCACAGCAGGTTCGTACTCTGCGTCCATTGTGGACCGGGCCGACCGGCGCTGAGCAGCAGCTTGCTCATCTGCTCGTGGTCGAGGCGGTGCAGCACGCCGTCGCGGTCCCGGACGGTGAAGCGGCCGTCCTTGAAGTGCGGCGCCACGAAGTAGTTCTTGCCGTCGGCGGGCGCGCCGTACAGCTGCGCGGCCCGGGGCCCGGCACCCCCTTCGAAGGCACCGCGCATGGTCTCGGCTTCGACGTCGGAGCGGGGGAAGCCGACGCCGATCGCTTCGCCGTCCTTGCCCGCGGGTAGCGGCACGAAGTCCACGTCGGCGAAGGTGAGGTCCTTGCCGGTCCCCCGCGGCAGCGCCTCGTCCAGCGGGTGCCCGCCCATCTCCACCGCGTCCGGGCTCGGGTGGCCCGGGTTCTCGATGCGGGTGGGCAGCCCGACTTCGCCGTAGCGGACGTACGGGTCGTCGTGGTCGACGTTGAGCAGCTCGTGGACGTGGTCGGGCAGCTCGTGGTTGTTGGGCCGCCCGTAGTCGTGGCGGGCGAAGGTGACGCCCTCGATCATCGGCCCGAAGGTCGGGTGCTCGGCCAGGAAGGTGATCGCCGAGTTCCAGATCAGGTCCGGGTCGGGGTGGGTCTCGACCACGTCGCCGACCTCGGTGATCAGCAGCTCGCCGGGCCGGTTGTGCAGGCCGCGCACCAGGGTCTGGACGACGTTCTCGGTGAACCGCTGGGTCGACGCCGCGTCCCACACCCGCGGGAGCGGCGGGGGCGCCGGGTACATCCAGGTGCCGGTGCTCTGCACCATGACGTTCTTGAGCCCGGGCAGGTCCAGCACGTCCTGATGCCCGAGGGACGCGGCGAATTCCTCCAGGTTGCCGGGGCCGGTGCGCTCCCAGATCGAGTTGCGCCGCATCGCGACCCGCGAGTCGTCGAAGGCCTCCGGGGCGGCGTTGCGCAGCCTGCCGTCCACCACGTCGGCGTACGGCTTCTCGTACTTGCCGATCATGGTGTCGAGGTAGGCGCGCATCGCCGGGTGGTGGCGCGCGGCCGCGACCGCCGAGTTGCTGAAGATCTCGCGCTCGGTGTCGACGTGGAGCGCGTAGCCTTCCCGGCCGTCGAGGACCACGTCGAACAGGCTGCTCACGTCGGCCAGCGCGTTGTCGCCGTCCAGATAGGCGCCGCCGAACTCGTGCACCAGCGCCGGGCGCAGGATGTCGCTCGCGCCCGCGCTGCCTGCCGGGGTCATCTTGGCCCGCTCGTTCGCGGTGAACTCGTGGCCGAGCAACGGGTTCTCCGCGTTGGACACCTCGTCCAGGTTGAGCAACCGGACGTTGTGCTGCCGCGCCCAGCCGAGCATGTCGCGGACCGGCGCCAGCGGATGGTCCCGGCGCATCGGGCCGGTGTGCGCGGCGGCCTGCTCGAACTGGGAGCGCGGCACGTCCGTCCACAGCACCGTCTCCAGCTGACCGGTGTGCTCCCGGGCGAAGTTCCCGATGTTCTCCCGGTGGAAGCCGTGCCGCCCCTCACCGGAGAGCGGGCCGCCCAGCCAGACGTGGTGCATCAGCCGCGGCATCTCCAGCGTCTCCGGCAGCGGCACCGGAGGTCGCGGCGCCCACCGGGCCCGCTGCACCGGCGACCGGTGCGAGCTGACCACCGAGCGCGGGTCGGCGACCAGCGCGTCGGGCGCCATCTCGGCGTGCGTCGGCCTGCCCTGCGGGCGCGCCATGTCGAGCGACCGGAACATGCTGATGAGGCGGTCCGCGGGCAGGTTGGAGTAGTCGTGCCCGGCGAGGAAGTCGGGGGCCGGTTCGGGGGCGCGCCGCCCGAACACGTCCGGACCGAGCAGTTCGGTGCGCGGTTCCGGCTCGCGGCCGCTGCGGGAGTGCTCGGCGGCGGCGTCGTTGAGCGCGTCGACCATCGCGCGGTGCGGGGCGACCGGCTCGCCGCCCATCTGCACCGAGCGCTCGGGGGCCGGGCGCGACGAGCCGTCCTGGTCGGTGGGGGGCGCCCCGTCCGAGTCGGTGGAGCGGCTGGGCAGCGAGTCCAGTTCGACCTCGCCGAGCGGGCCGACCTCGTCCAGGGTGCCGAGGTTGTGCGCGGCGTCCTGCTGCGCGATGTCCCGCTCGGAGAAGCCCAGCATCCGGCGCCACTGCTGGGCTTCCGGGTCGTGGGCGAAGTCGAAGCTGTCCTGGGTGCCGCTGCGGTCGCGACCGCGGCGGGGCGGGGCCTCGCCGTCGCGGGTCGTGCCGTCGGTGCGGCGGTTCGAGTCCTCGGTGCGGTTCGAGTCCTCGCCGCGGTTCGACTCCTCGCCCGGGTTCGCATCGTCCCCGCGGTTCGCGCCGTCCCCGCGCCGGCCGGAGTTCTCCCCCGGCGGCGTCGTGGTGTCCGCGGGCGGTCCGGACAGGTCGTCACCGCCGCGCGTGCGGTTCGGCGCCAGGTCGCTGAGCTCGATCTCCTCCGGGATGCGCGGCAGCGCGGGCCCGTGCGGGCGCGAGGAGCTCGGCAGCCCGTAGTTGATGACCTCTTCCCAGCCGCTGAGCAGGTCGTCCGCGACCGAGGCGCGGCGGATCGGGGGCAGCCGGTACTTCGCCGCGGAGTCGGCGGCCAGCTCGGCGCGGTCCTGCACGGCCTGCCGCGCGCTGCGGCGGGCGTCCTCGCGGGTGCGCGCGTCGCGCTCGTGCTCGGCCTGGGTCAGCTGGTCCCAGGTGCGCTTGGCCTTCGAGTACTCGGACCGGGCGTGGGACTCGGCCTCCTGCGCCTTGGCCAGCTCGTCGGACCCCTCGGACCGGCTCGGGCCCGCGACGCCGTCGGCTTCTTCCCGCGCGCCCTTGAGCGCCTTGTCCGCCTTCGACCACTCCTCGCCCTTGGTGGCGAGGTCCTTGGTGGCCTGGATCAGGTCCGGGGAGATCGCGTGCCCGGTGCGCGCGGTCGCGTCGTCGTCCCACAGCCGGGAGACGAAGGCGTCGCGGAAGCCGACGGTGCGGCCGCCGACCTTCGGTTCGCCGAACGTGAGCGGCCCGGGGTTCTCGCGGGCGACGACGTGGAACTCCAGGCCGCTCAGCAGCGCCCTGGTGACGGTCTCCTCGTTGTGGATGATCTTGTCGGAGGTCGGCATCCGCGCCGCGTCCTCCGAGTGCAGCTCCCCGCTCTGCAGCAGCTTGGCGGGGTCGCGGGAGGACAGCGCCACCAGGTCGCGCGCCGCGTAGCCGGAGTTCTGGCCGAACGCGTAGGGGCTCTTGTCCGCGGGCTGCGTGTTGCCGCCCCAGCCCCACGGCTCGGTGGTGCGCAGTTCCGTGGTGTGCCCGGACTCGACCTCGGAGGTCCGCTCGTCCTTGGGCTTGGTCTTGCCCTCGAACTTCACCGAGCCGCTGGTGCTGGCGAACTTCGGGGTCTCCGGGACGCGGGCGTGGAACTCCAGCGTCCGGTTCAGGTCCGGCATGGGCACCGTGAAGGTGCCGTCGAGCTGGTCGGGCAGCCTCGACCGCAGCTGCGCCACGGTGATCGCGGTGGCCAGCGCGGTGTCGACGTCGCGCGGCACCTCGGCCTTCGAGTCCAGCAGCGCGCCGCGACCGGCCTCGACGAGCTCGTCGATGTCGCCGAAGAAGTGCTCTCCCCAGTGCGCGTCGGCGCTGGGGAGGGTGAACTTGCCCTCGCCGCGCCAGGAGTTCAACGCGTCCGGGGTCATCTGGTCGGCGGTGAGCTTGCCGCGATGGGTGGTCTGCCCGTAGCGGCTGCCGTCCGGCGGCGGCAGCGCCTCCTCGGCCAGCTTGGTCACCGTCACCGGGCGGTCCACGGTGATCGCGTGCGTGGCCGGGCCGTCGCCGTGCGCGACCTGGAGGTTCAGCCGCAGCCGGCCGCCGTGCTCGGCGACGGGGCCGCTGGTCTCCGCCGACCGCTCGTGCCCGACCTCGTCCTTGTTCGTCAGCTGCTGGGTCCGGTTGCCCCAGCGCGCCTGCGGGGTGACGCCGACGCCCGCCGCGCCGAGCCCGGTGTGCTCGGTCTGCCTGGCCTGCTGGTCGGTCGGCGGGATCTCGGTGCCGCGCACGCCGAGCCGGCCGGCGAACATCGTGGTCAGCAGCGTCCGGCCGCTGGTGCGGACCTTCTCCAGCGCGGTGCTGGCGAGGTTGGTGACCTTGAGCTTCTCGACGTGCCGGATCGAACCGGGGCCGTGGTCGGGCTGGAAGTCCGCTTCCAGGTTGAACCGGTAGGTGTTGCCCTTGAAGCGGCGCTCGTAGCGCAGCGCGGTCCGCTCCCCACCGTTGAGCGCCTGCTCCACCGAGTTGTTGATGTCGGTGAGCATCGCCTGCAGCGAAGCGTGGTTGTTGCGCGGGTTGCCCGCGGAGGTGCTCGGCAGCAGTGCCTCGGCGACGTCCTCGCCGAGCTTGCTGCTCAAGCTCTCCCGGATCTCGCCGATCTGGTTCGCCAGGTCGACCGGGTCGATGATGCCGCCGAGGCCGAAGGACGGCCGCACGGTGCGGGTCGGGTCCAGGGTCGGCGGCAGCGGCAGCGAGGCGTCCGGGCGGGACGCGGTGCTGCGATCACCGGTCGAGGTCGTGGTCGCCTCGGAGGTCGTGGCGTCGATGGGCGGCTCGCCGGTCGCCGGGTCGGAGTCCGGCGTCGTCGACGACGACTGCTCGGTGCCGCCGCGTTCCCCGCCGAGACCGGGGCTGAGCTCGTCCAGCTGTTCCTTCGTCAGCCACACCAGCTGCGACTCCGGCAGTTCCACGTACTGCCCGCGGCGCCGCGGATCCGGCCGGGAGAACAGCTCCAGCTGGTCGAAGTTCCCCTTGTAGGTGGCTTCGGCGACCATCCCGGCGTGCACCTTGACCCGCGCCAGGTACACCTTCTCCGGCGCGGTCTCGACGGTGAGCGTCTGCCCGCTCTCCAGCGAGCGCGAGTTCTCCGCCCCGCGCAAGTGGCTGTAGGGCTGCAGGTTGATGACGCCGACGCCGAGCCCGTCCACGTCGTGCGTGCCCGTCTTGACGCCCTGCCCGAACGGCCCGGTGAACACCGCGCCCACGTAGCCGCCGTGGTTGACGTTCCACCCCGTGGTGCGCCCGGCGCCCGCCTTGCCGGTGAGCTCCCGGGTGGCCTGCTCGTACTCGCTGCGGGTGACCGGGCTGCTGCTGTCGAGCACCGGCTTGAACGAGGTGCCCATCTCGATGGACAGGTCGCGGCGCGCCCGCGAATACGAGATCGACGTGGTGCGCGGCCTGCTGAACAGCCGCGGGTCGCCCTCGATGCGGTCCGCCCCGAGCATGTGCGAGATCGGGCTGGTGATCTCCGGGACCGGGAACCGGACGATCGGGTCGTTGCGGGTGACCTGGTTGAGCAGGTCGGCCGCCATCTGGCGCAGGATCTTCCCGCCGGTGAACCCGACCAGCTGGGCGCCGTCGAGCTTGCGGCTGCCGCCCGGGGGCAGCTGGTGCGGCGCGGGCGGGTCGGCGATCTGCTCGACGCGGGCGTCCGGGGTGCCCTCCTCGAAGTGCGTCATCGCCAGCGGGTCCTCTTCGCTGACGAGGCTCTCCGGCACCACGAAGCGGGCGTCGACGCGCTTCGTGATCGGCTCGGCGACGTGCGGGTTGGGCTTCTGCCGCGAGCGCTCCTGCGAGGTCAGGTCGACCGGGAAGTCGCTGGTGAGCTCCTGGAACACCGGTACGTGCCTGCCGGGGCGCTGCGGGCGGATGCGGCGCATCCCCTCGCTGGGGCGCTTGTAGGAGATGACCTCGGCCTTGAAGTCGAGGTCCGCGCGGAACGAGCGCAGCGCGTGGTCGGTGAGCTTGCCGTCCGGGGCGATGCTGCCGCCGCGCTTGCGCTCGACCGCGGTCTCGCGGGTGAACTCGAAGCCCCGCTTGCGGGTGCGGTTGCCCTCGGCGCGGTAGCCGCCGTTGAGGACGTAGGAACCGATGCCCAAAGAGGAGTACAACCGGGCCTGGACGCCGCCGATGAGGCCGCGCTTGCGGAACCGGCTGCTCTTCACCGTGGTCTCGTCGGCGACCTTCCGGCTGGTGTTGAGCGCGCCGTCGCTCTTGGACTCCCCGTCCTTGGCCCCGTCCTTCGCACCGTCCTTCGCACCGCTGCCGGACTCCTCGCCGGACCGGCCGCCGCTGCCCTCCGGGGTGGCGTCACCGTCCAGCCGCGCTGAACCGTCCCCGAAGGACTCGCCCCCGGAGCGGACCGGTTCGCCGTCGCGGATGTTGCTGGTCTCCATCGACAGCCGCACGACGGACACGTAGTCGGTCAGCAGCGATTCCCGCTTCAGCGGCAGGTGCAGCGCCCCGTCGACCATGTGCGGGACGAGCTGCTTGACGACCTCCTCGTCGGCGAGGAGGTCGGCGAGGCTGCGCCCCCGCTTGAGCACGTCGGCGATCTTCGCGGACAGGCCCTTCGCGAACGCCTGGTCGTCGAACTGCCGGATGAACATGTTCCGGTCCAGCCGGACCTTCCCGCGCAGCGGGATGTCCCGCAGCAGGTCCGCCAGCCCGTTGTACAGGTCCCGCCCGACGGGCAGGTCGGTGAGCCTGCCGATGAAGGCGTGGCCGTTCTCGACCGACTCCGGCAGGAAGTGGGTGCGCTCGGTGCCGGAGCGGAAGTTCTCCGGGCGGTGCGCGTCGGCCAGCGGGGTGCCCTCGAACAGCCCGGCCTCCGCCGCCTTGCCGCGGTCCCCGAGCATGTCGGCGGCGACGATGCCGTCCAGCGTGACCGGGTCCCCGCCGAGCTTGCGGACCTGGATCTTGTAGCCGAGCTGGTACCGCGCGGTCTCACCGGTCGTGTCGACGGTGTGGGTGACCTCGGTGGAGCGTTCGATGCTCTGCTCGTTGGCCCGGCCGATGTTGAACCCGACGTTCGGGCCCGCCACGACCCGGAACGGGCCGACGACGACACCGGGGCCACCGATGGCGTTCAGCCCGCCGGAGCGATCCGTCTTGCGGACGTCCTTGCTGCCGAACTTGGCGGTCTGCGAGTCGGAGTGCTTCACGTCCGCGTGCTCGTGGCCGACCTTGATCCAGGTCGCCACCGCCCGCATCTCGATCTTCGTGCCGGGGTGCGAGCGGAACAGCGAGAGCTTCCGGCCCTTGTAGATCTCACCGGACTGCACCCAGCCCGCCTCGGGGTGCGCGCCCTCGAAGACCGTCATCTCCGGCAGCCGCTCGGCGATGCTGTCCTTGTGCAAGAACTCCTGCAGGGCGGGACGGCCGTGCGCGTCGACGGCGCTCTCCTGCCGGAACCGCTTGCCGAGGAGGTGCTGCACCTGGTTGAAGAACGAGCCGCCGAGCGACCCGGTGTGCAGGGTGACACCGATCGGCGCCGAGTCCCGGACGGCGCGGCTGCCCGCCTCGCCGAGCGGCCCGATCTCGTGCACGCCCTGCTCCGCGAGCTTCAGCTGGCGGCGCTGGTTCAACGGCTGGTGGTAGCTGTCCAGGTGCGCGTGGGCGTCGGCGAGCACGTTGCCGATGGACCGGCCGTTGGAGAGCCCGATCGGCACCCGCAGTGCCACGTCCGCCGTCTCCGAGACGGTGTGCTGCTCGAGCTTGCGGTTCGCGACAGGACCGGTGACGTCGCGCCCCATGCCGGACGGGGTGACGACGCGGTCCTTGCTGTCGCGCAGCGAGAACTCGAACTTCATCGGCACGTCGACGTCGTGCAGTTCCTTGATCGCGTACTTGTGGCCGCTGCCGTGCTTCTGGCTCTGCTCCGACAGGTGCGTCTCGGAGAAGCCGCCGGGCAGCGTCGGGTTCACGTACACGTAGAGGCCGGGCACCGAGGTCGTCGCCAGCTGCGGGGAGAACGACTTGTCCCGCGCCTCGGCGCTGGTGTGCGAGGTCGACTTCTCGGTCTTGGTGCTCGCCTTGATGGACTCCTCGGAGGGCTTCACCGACTTCATCTCGTCGAACTGCGGGACGGCCCGGACCAGCAGCTCGTAGAACTTGCCGCCCTTGCGGACGGTGAAGGTGTCGCCGGTGCCGACCAGGCTGTGCACCGCGTTGTCGATGCGGCGCTGGACGACGCCGGTGTCCTCCCACTTGCCCTTCCCGCCGGGGACCAGGCTGTTGAGGTGGGCGACGACGTCCGGGCCGGTGAATTCCAGCGTGCGGGTGTCCTCCGGCAGGTTCGCGCGGCGGGTGGCGCCGATCTGCTCGATCGGGCCGAGCGACTGGCCGCTGCGCACGTAGTCCGGCAGGGCCTCCCGGATCTCCCGGACCGGCTTCGGGGTCTTCTTCGCCTCGTCCTCGGCGTCCTTCGCCGCCTCGTCGGAGTCCTTCTTCTTCCCGCCGTCCTCGGAATTCTCGGCACCGTCCTCGCCGCGGTCGGACTCGCGGGCGTCGTCGGGGTCCTCCGAGCGCTTGCCGTCGGAGTTCGCGTCGTCGGTGCCGCGCGCGCCGTCCTCGGCGTCCTTCGCGACCTCCGGGGTGGAGGTGCCGGTGCCCTCGGCCCCGTCACCGCGCCGAGGACCGTCCACAGGGGACACCGGCGGGGTGTCGGATTCGGGGCGGCCGACCCGCGTGGCCAGCTCGGACCCCGCCAGCGAGTCCTTGTCGTGCACGTAGCGCTGGACGAACTCCTCCGCGCGGCCGTGCTCCCCCTTCGCGATGCGCGCCGCGATCGCTTCCCACAGGACCGTCGGCACCTTGCCGGGGATCTCGCCGGCGCGGCTGAGCAGCACGGCCGCGGTGTCCAGCAGTTCGCGGGTCCGGCCCGCGGCGAGCTTGCTGTAGGAGCGGGCGGCGGAATCGAGGTCCTCGGCCAGCGGGACGTCCCGGGCGAACGAGGTGCCCGCCGCGGTGTCCTGCTGGGTCGTCGTGTTGCGCTGCGCGGCGGACTCGCCGCCCATCACCAGCGACCGGCCGCCCTGCGGGCCCAGTCCGGCCACGACCTCGTCCGGGTCCGGGATGCGCAGCGGGGTCTCGCCCTGCTGGGCGGGGCCGTTCAGCCTGCCGCCCTGCGGGGCGCGCGGCGCGTCCGGCGTCGGCGCGGGCGCCAGGTCTGGATCGGTGAGCAGCGCGGCGAACACCGGGGGCAGCGGCGGGTCCTGCCTGCCGCCCTCGCGGGCGGGCGCGGAGGTGGTGGAGCCGCCGCGCGACGTGCTGGGAGCGGTGCGCGGGTCGGGCGCGGTGACGTTGAGGCCGCGTTCCCCGTCCGGGGTCCGGGTGCCGTCCTGGGACCGGTTCGGGCTGCTGCTCTCGGTGGCCGGGCCGCGGGAGTCGGTGCCGCGGTTGCCGGTCTGGTCGCCGCCGCGCGCCTGGCCCGGGTCGGGCTGCGAGGTGACGTTCGGGCGCCCGGCGGGCTGCTGCCCGGGCTGGTTCGGAGTGGTCTGGCCGGGGTTCGCCTGGTTCGGGCTGGTCTGGTTCGGGTTCGCCTGGTTCTGCGTGCCCTGGTTCGGGGTCGACTGGTTGGGCGTCGACTGGTTCGGGCTGGTCTGGGTCGGCGTCGATGGCGTCGTCTGGTGCGGTGCCGTGTACGCGGCCGGGTCGGTGCGCTCCGCGTCGGGCGTGGACTGCTCGTCCTCCGCGCGGCTCGGCTGTTCGTCCGCGTCGCGGGTCGGCTGCTCGTCCGCGTCGCGGCTCGGCTGCTCGGCGTCCTCGGCGCGGGTGGACTGCTCAGTGCGGGCGGACTGCTCGGTGGAGCCGTCGGAGCGGGTGGCGCCGGCTTCCGGCTCGGCGGTGGTGTCCGGGCGGCCCTCGGATTCGGTGCGGGGCGCGGACTCGGACCGCGACTCGGTGGCGGGGTCCGCTTCCGGGGTGGCGGTGGTATCGGGCCGCTGCTCGGCCGCCGGGTTCGCGGTGGCCGAGTCCGGTTCGCCGCTGGTGCGCGCGGGGGGCGCGGCGCCGTCCTGCCTGCCTCCGGTGGACGCGCCGGGCTGCGGAGCCCGCGCCTCGCCGCCCGCCTGCGGGGTGGCGGCCGCACCGCGCCCGGGCTGGTTGCTCGCCTGGTTCCCGGGCTGGGTCGTCTGGTTCCCGGGCTGGCCGCCCGCCTGGTGCTGGCCCTGCACCGGCGCTAGCGCGGCGGAGTCCTCGCTCCGGTCGCGGCCCGATTCCGCTTCGTCCGCGCGGGAATCGGGGGCGCGCTCGGATTCCGCCGGGCGGTCCGATTCGGTGAGCTCGGCCGAGTCGTCGCGGGACTGCCCGGGTTCGGTGGTCGACTCGTCGTCCCGAGAATTCTGCTCCTCCCGGGAGTTCGACTCGTCCCGGGAAGCCTGCGATTCCTCGCCCGAGGACCGGGATTCGTCCCGCGAAAGCTGCGACTCGTCCCGCGAGACCTGGGAATCATCCCGCGAGGCCCGCGACTCGTCCCGTGAACTCTGTGCATCGTCACGCAACGACTGCGACTCGTCGCGCGAGTTCTGCACGTCGTCGCGGAACCCGGCGTCGATCCGGTCCCCGCCCGCAGCGTCCTGCCGGGTGCTGGAACCGTCGATCTCGTTCGACGGGCCGTCGGTGCTGTTCGACGGGGTCGTGCCGTCCGGTCCGGTGCCCGTCGAGCCGCTCTGGTTCGTGGTCGAGGTCTGGTTCGGACCGCCCTGCGTCCCGGTGCGGTCGCCGCCCTGGGTGCTCTGCGCCTGCCCGGGTCCGGTCGCCGCGGTCGACGAGGTCTGCCCGCCCGTGCTGCTCTGCGCGCCCGTGGTGGTGCTCGACCCGCCGGTGCTGGTCGTGCTCGGGCCGGTGGCCGTCGTGCTCGGACCCGTGGATGTCGAGTTCGGTCCGGCCGCCGTCGTGTTCGGTCCGGCCGCCGTCGTGTTCGGGCCGGTCGCGGTCGTACTCGGCCCCGTCGCCGTCGTACTCGGCCCCGTCGCGGCCGTGCCCGGCCCCGTCGTGGTCGTACTCGGCCCCGTCGCGGCCGTGCCCGGCCCCGTCGTGGTCGTACTCGGTCCCGTCGCGGCCGTGCCCGGCCCCGTCGTGGTCGTACTCGGTCCCGTCGCGGCCGTGCCGGGACCGGTGGCGGTGGTTCCCGGACCGGTAGCCGTCGTGTTCGGGCCGCCGGTGGAGACCGTGTTCGGGCCGCTCGTGGCCGCGGACGTCGTGCTGGAGCTCGGCGCGGACGCAGCGGTGGGACCCGAGGTGCTCGTGCCCGCCGTCGAGTTCGCCGCGCCGCCGACCTGACCGCCGGAGGTGCTCTGCGACTGCCCGAACCCGCCGTGCGCGACGGCCTGGCCCTGGTTGGACGACGAGGAGTCGTTGGAGTGCGAGGTCGACTGCGTCCCCGTCGAATCGGAGCCGCCGGTCGAGGAGGACTGGCCGGACCCGCTGCTGTGCGAGGTCGAGGTCCCGGAGCTCTCCGATGTCGTGCCGCCGTCGGCCGAGCCGATCCCGTTCGACTCGGTGGCGACCGGCGCGGAGTTCGAGAACACCGAGCCGAGGTTCGTGCCGCCGTGGCTCACGTCCCGCGAGGAGGAGTCCTGCTGCCCCGCGCCGTCCCGGTTCGAGTCCACCAAGCTGTCGCGCGAGCCCGCGGAATCCGACTGCCCGGCCCCGGCGTGCGTCGAGTTCGACTGCTCACCGGAGTTCGACTGACCGCTCGAATCCGACCGGCCCGCCGAATCCGACTGGCCACTCGAATCCGACCGACCACTGGAGTCGGACCGGCCGCTGGATTCCGTCTGGCCGCTCGAATCCGACCGGCCCGCCGAATCGGACTGGCCACTGGAGTCGGACTGGCCACTGGAGTCCGACCGGCCGCTGGAATCGGACCGGCCACTGGAATCCGACTGCCCGCTCGAACTCGACTGACCACTGGAGTCCGACCGGCCGCTCGAATCCGTCTGGCCGCTCGAATCGTGGCCGCCCTGCCCGGCGCCCGTGGTCCCCCCGCCGTTGGCCTCCGCGTACGACGGCGGGCCCTGGGTGGCCTGCTCGTAGCTCGGCGGCCCGTCGCTGGAGGTGTTCGTCGAGGACTCGCCGTCCCGCGCCCCGCCGGTGCCCTTCTTGTCGCCCGTGGCGTCGCCGCCGCCGGACTTCTCGCCCGGGCTCGGGATCTTCAGGTCGCCGGGGCCCTTGACCTCGCTGATCGTCGGCGTGCCCGCCCCGGCCTTGCCGCCACCGGACTTGCCGCCCAGACCGCCCTTGGCGAAGGCGCCGAACATGCCGTCCGAGGCCACGCCGTGCTTGTCGTCGGTGGCCAGGTAGACCAGCGGGTTGCTCGCCGCGACCGAGACGACCTGCAAACCACCATCGATGGCACGTCCCGCCGCCACCTGGCCCCGGGTGAACTTCTTCTCCGGGATCTGATCATCGGGTGCACGCAGCTTGTTCGCGTTCCCGATGTTCTTGTTGATGTTGACCATCACGTCGTCGAGGCTCTTCGCCACGCCGCGGACCGCACCGGCGGCGAAACCGGAGGCGGCGCCACCGATCGCACCACCGATGACCATGCCCTTGATGGACTCGGTGTTGATGTTGTCGCGGTAACCGGCCGCCTTCTGGATGCCCTGGATGCCCGCGTCCAGACCGCCCATCACCCCGGCGCCGAACGCCGCACCACCGGCCGGGTACTTGCCCAGCTGCCAGGCCTGCGAACCGGCCGCCTTCGCCCCG
This sequence comes from Saccharopolyspora sp. 7B, assembly GCF_020177435.1. Classification (NCBI taxonomy): domain Bacteria; kingdom Bacillati; phylum Actinomycetota; class Actinomycetes; order Pseudonocardiales; family Pseudonocardiaceae; genus Saccharopolyspora; species Saccharopolyspora sp. 7B. Next base: position 38,484 of record NZ_JAIUKC010000106.1, read on the forward strand.
GCCTTCCAGCCGCCCGCCTTGACGGCCTGCGGGATGCGGCCGAGCTGCTTGACGATGTTCTGCGCGATCTGCTTGATCAGTTCGCGCAGCAGGGCGGTGATGCCCACGCGCGCGGCGGCGAGCACCGCGGGGACCATGAACGCGCCGAACAGCGAGGCGATCAGCGAGATCACCGTCGCCAGCGTCATCGCGGTCATCGCGATGAACATGATCTTGTTCTTCTGGATGTCCGCTGCGGCGTCCTTGGCCTTGCTCGCCAGGTCGCGCGCGACGGCGGACTGCTCCCGCAGGTACCCGGGCAGATCGCCCTTCACGTACCGGACGGTCTCGTCGGAGGTGTCGCCGTTCAGGGACTCGTCGATGTCGCCGCCGGCCGACTCCATCTTGGCGGCCGTCTCGTCGGTGCGGTCGGCGTAGCGCTCCAACGCGTCGTGCAGCGCGTTGAGGCCGCCTTCGCTGCCCTCCGGCCACTCCATGCCGAGAGTGATCTTGAAGAACTTCTGGAGTTTGTCGGGCAGCTCGGTGGTTTCGTACTTGCTCACCGGCTCCCCCTCTCCAGATTCGAGCCCGGGCGCCCTGTCGCGCCCGGGTGCTCAACTCACGTCTTCGCGGCCCTCGTCTCCCAGCAGAGAGGTCGCACGGTTCCCGGCGCCGAGATCAGGACTCGTAACCGGTGTTCTCGACGTTCCGGCGGTTCTGCTCGTCCACCTCGACGAACTCGTCCACCGCTTCGTCCAGCGAGCCGGTCAGCTCGTCGACGCCGTCGAGGATCCCCTTGGAACCTTCCTTGATGTTCTTCTCGGGCTCCTTGTAGTTCTCCTCGAACGCCTTGCCGACGTCGTCGTTGCCCCAGCAGCCGTAGAGCTCCGCCAGCTCGGCGCTGAGCTCCTCGAAGGCGGCTTCCATCTCGCTGTGCGCCGTCTTGATCCGCTGGTTGGCGGCCCGCATCCCGTCCGGGTCGAGGTAGAAGTCGTCAGCCATCCTGGCCACCCTTCTCCGCACGGGAATCCTTGCCGGGGCGGTCGTCGTCATCGACGATGCCGTCGAGCATCGGGGACAGCAGCGCGTCGATCACGCTGCTCGGGTCTACCTTACCCGCGGCGATGCCCGCTAGATCAATTCCCGGCAGCGCATCGGACCCCATGAGGTCCGTCATCTTCGCCATCGCCTGCGCGCGGCCCTGCTGGAGCGTCTCCACGATCACGTGGGCCAGCTGCGCCGGGGCCATGCTCCTGTACTTCGTGCCGTTGAACTTCAGCTCGGACAGCTCACCGCTGCCGTCGAAGGTCATCTCCAGCGAACGGTCCTTGGCCTGGACCGTCGTCGTCTCGTTCTCGCGGACCTCGCTGATCTCGGCGAGCTTGCGCTGTTCCTGCTCCAGTGCGGCCATCGCCGCTTCGAGGTCCTGGAAGGCGCCGCCACCGCGGTTCATCTCGGTCATCGAATCTTCCGCTCCTCCCGGAGACCATTGATGATCTCGTCGATCTGGGCGTTCGCGTCGCCCACCGGCTTCTCCTTCGGCTCCGGACCGTCCTCTTCGGACCGCGACCGGCGACCGACCGCGCCGAGCACGCCGTTGCCGTCGTCCCAGGAATCCCGGTCCGCCGGAACGGGAACGTTCGGCTGCCGCTCCTCGTCGCGCTGGCCACCCGCGCCCGCACCGGCACCCATCATGCCCATCGGGCCGTGCATCGGACCGCCCGGCTGCCCGGTGCCGCCGGGCACACCGCCGCCGGTGCCGGGCATCGCGGCGGAGAACTCCCCGCCGGGGCGCGGCAGCGTCGGCGTACCGCCCGGGGTGCGCACCTGGCCGAGGTCCAGCGCGGAGGTCGGCGCGCTGCGCGGCCCGCCGCTGGTGGTGCTGTGCGCGCCGGCGGAACCGGCGTCCAGCGGCGCTCCGGCGGTCGTCGACTTCGCCACCGGCGCGTGCTGGCCGGGCTGGTTCCCGCCACCGGGCGGATTCCCGCCGCCGGGCGGATTCGCGGAGGGGTCCGGCGCCGGGGTCTGCGCGTGCAGCGGTGCGTGCGAACCGGGCGTGTTCGACGACAGGGTGCCCGCCGCCGTCGCGCCCGCCGCCGCGCCGGCCGTGGCCGTCGCGGTGAGGTGGCCCGGGGAGTGGGACTGCAGGAACGGCGCGTCCGCGGTGGATTCCTTGTGCTCCTCCACCGGCGAGCTCATCGTGCTGATCTCCTCCTGCCCCGAGGAGACGTTCTCCTGGCTGGAGGTCTGCGGCCGCTTCTCCTTCTTCCCGGTGGACGCGTCGGTCCCGCCGGTGGCCGAACTCGCCACCATCCGCTTGCCGAGGACCTGCGGCGAACCCTCCTGCACGCTGCCGGAGCGGGCGGCCGAAGCCGTCCGCCACCCGCCGCCGGCGGTCGTGGAACCACCACCACCGCCGCCGCCGATGCCCGCGGACGACTGCCCGAGCACCGCGGGCGACCCGGTCGCGGAGGCCGCCAGCCACGGGGCCGCGTTGCCGCCGGAGCGTTCCCCCGCACCGCCGCCGACACCGCCGGTCCCGCCGCCGGAGGCCGAACCGTCGCCGGAGCCGTTGCCGCCGATGCCCGCCGGGCTGCCGAAGGTGCGCGCCATCGTGCCGACGGCGCCACCGCCCGCACCCGGCGCGTAGCCGGCGTCCGACACCTGCGGCGTGCCGTCCGGTCCGTAGTAGACGGCGGTGGAGAACCCCCCGCCGCTACCGGACTGGCCGCCCTCAGCGCCGCCGTTCGCGGTGATCTGGTCCACCGGGGTGCTGCCCGGGCCGGTGCCGGGCAGCGGGGTGAACCCGCCCGCCGCGTCGCCGTAGGAGGTCGCCAGGTCGCGCAGGATCTGGCGGGCCTGCTCGGTGCGGTCCTCGTCGGCCTTCCCGGCCTCCTCCGGCGGGGCGTCGCTCTGCTCGGCCCGCTGCTGCTGCAGGTCGCGCAGCCGCTGCTGCGCGGACGCCAGCGATTCGGCGGCGCGGCGCAGCATCGCGGCGTAGCCCGGCTGCTGCATCGCGTGCAGCACGGCCTCGTTCTTCGCCGCCAGGTGCTCGGCCGCCTGCGCGGCCTGGTCCATCGACAGCCCCGACAGGCCGACCTCCAGCCTGCGCATGGTGGCGCGCAGGCCGTCGATCAGCTGCTGGAGCCCCGCCGTGGCGCGATCGAACTCGTCGGCGCGCTGGTGGTACAGCTCCGGGTCGCGTTCGTTGATCAGCTGGGCCAGCTGGTCGAAGTTCAGCTGGTCCAGGTTCGACGGGATGGGTGTGCTGGTGGGCACGAGATCAGCTCCGTCCGAGCACCGATGGCGGGTTGTCCTTGTCCTCGTCCCAGACGCCGTCGTCCGCCTTCATCCAGATCTGCGGCTCGCGCTCCTGGTTCTGCTGCCCGGCGGCACCGGCGCCCGCGCCCATGCCACCGCCCATCGGCATGCCGCCCATGGGCATCCCACCGCCGGCTGCACCGCCCGCGGCACCACCGGCCGCACCGCCCGCGGCACCACCCGTGGCCGCGGCCGCGGCACCGCCCGGCGCGGCCAGGCCCTGCTTGGCCGCCACGTCGAACTGGGCGCTCGGGCTGTCGCCGCCGCCGTAGCCACCACCACCGTAGCCGCCGCCACCGCCGCCGGAGCCGGAGCCGAGGCTGGAGATCGCGTCGTCCGCGGCGGCCTTCGCTGCACCGCCACCGCCACCGCCACCGCCACCGAGGAAGTCGTCCAGTTCGGACCCGCCGCCACCGCCGCCGGTACCGCCGGAGGCGAGGCCGTCGATCGCGTCGTTCGCGGCCTTCTTGGCGTCCTCCATGGCCTGCTGCTGCGCCGGGGAATCGCCGTCCTGGCCGAGCTGGTCGATCGCGTCGGAGGCGGCCTGCTTGGCCTCCTCACCGCTCGGCGGGGTGCCGTCCTGGCTGAGCCCGCCGATGGCGTCGTTGGCCGCCTGCTGCGCTTCCTGCAGCCGCTGCTGCGCGGCCGGGTCGGCGCTCTTGGTGGTCAGGTCGCCGATGGCGTCCGAGGTCGCCTTGCGGGCCTGGGCGTCGTCGATCGGGCCGCCGGAGTCGGACGGGCTGGCCAGCTCGTTGATCGCGTCGTCCGCGGCCTTCTTGGCGTCCTCCATGGCCTGCTGCTGCTCGGGGGAGTCGCCGTCCTGGCCGAGCGCGTCGATGGCCTCGTCCGCGGCCTTCTTCGCCTCTTCCGCGGTCGGCTCGCCGCCGTCCTTGGTGAGGTCCTCGATCGCGTCGTTCGCGGCCTGCTGCGCGTCCTGCATGCGCTGCTGGGCGGCCGGGTCCTGGGTGCCCTTGGCCAGGTCGCCGATGGCGTCGGAGGCGGCCTTCTTCGCCTCGCCGCCGTCCACCGGAGTGTCCTTCACGGCGAGGTCGTCGATGGCGTCGTCGGCCGCCTTCTTGGCGTCCTCCATGGCCTGCTGCTGCTCGGGGGAGTCGCCGTCCTGGCCGAGCGCGTCGATGGCCTCGTCCGCGGCCTTCTTCGCCTCTTCCGCGGTCGGCTCGCCGCCGTCCTTGGTGAGGTCCTCGATCGCGTCGTTGGCCGCTTGCTTGGCGTCGTCCAGGCGTTCCTGGGCCTCGGGGCTCTGCGTCTCGCCCTTGAGGTCGTCGATCGCGTCGCCCGCGGCCTTCTTAGCCTCTCCGCCGTCGAGCTTCTCGTCGGCACCGCCGGGGCCGGCGGACTCGGTGTTCGGGCCACCGCTGCCACCGCCGGCGAGCGAGTCGATGGCGTCGTCGGCCGCCTTCTTGGCGTCCTCCATCGCCTGCTGCTGCTCGGGGCTGTCGCTTTCCTGGCCGAGCGAGTCGATGGCGTCGGACGCGGCTTTCTTGGCCTCTTCGGCGCTGGGCTGGCCACCGTCCTTGCTCAGGTCGCCGATCGCGTCGTCGGCGGCCTTCTTCGCGTCGTCCAGGCGCTGCTGCGCCTCCGGGCTGTCGGTCTGGCCCTTGAGGTCGCCGATCGCGTCGCCCGCGGCCTTCTTAGCCTCCCCAGTGTCGACGCCCTCGCCGGCACCGCCGCCGGAGCCCTCGCTTCCGGGACCGCCCGACTCGGTTTCAGGACCGCCTTCACCGCCGCCCGCGAGCGAGTCGATGGCGTCGTTCGCGGCCTTCTTCGCGTCCTCGAGGCCCTTGTCGCGCTGGCTGTCACTGCCGCTCTTGCTACCGCCGGAACCGGTGCTGCCGCCTCCGGAGCCCATGCCGCCCGGCATGCCGCCGACGCCGCCACCAGCACCTTCGCCCTCGCCCGCACCTTCGCCGCCACCAGCGCCGGCACCTTCGCCCAAGCCGTCGATCGCGTCGTTCGCGGCCTTCTTCGCGTCCTCGGTGGCCTGCTGGTAGTCGTCGCCCTGGCTTTCACCGGCACCACCCGTGTCCCCAGCACCACCCGTGTCCCCAGCACCACCCGTGTCCCCAGCACCACCCGTGTCCCCAGCACCACCGGTGTCCCCAGCACCACCGGTGTCCCCAGCACCTTCGGCGCCGCCAGCACCTTCGCCACCACCAGCGCCTTCACCGCCGCCGACACCCGGGCCGTCGGAGGTGAGGCCGTCGATGGCATCGTTCGCGGCGCTCTTCGCGTCTTGCAGGCCCTTGTCGTAGTCCTCGGAGCCCTCGCCGGACCCTTCGCCCGAACCTTCTCCGGAGCCGGATCCGGAACCGGAGCCCGATCCGGAACCCTCGCCCGAGCCCTCGCCGGAACCCTCGCCCGAGCCCTCGCCCGAGCCCTCGCCCTCGCCGGTCAGGTCGTCGATGGCGTCGTCGGCGTCGTCCTTGGCGTCCTTCTCGTCCTGCGACGTGTCGTCCTCGTCGTCGCCGGAACCCGAAGAGTCGTCGTCGCCGGAGCCCGAGGAGTCGTCGCCCGAGCCCGAGGAGTCCTCGTCGTCGCCCGAACCGTTGGAGTCGTCGTCCTTGCCGTCCTTGCCGTCCTTGTCATCGCCGTTGCCGTCCTCGCCGCCGCCGGTGTTCTCGGCGGCGGGGCTGAGGGCGATGTGCAGCGGACTCAGGTCGGAACCACGCGTGCTGTACTGGTTCGTGAGGTTCGTCAGCAGGACCTTGAGCTCCTTGAGGAGGTTCTCCTCGCTGACGTCGACCGCTTCCTGGACCTTGCTGTCGAACTCGGACTGGCTGAGCTCGGTGGAGACCGCCTCGATCTTCTCGATCGCGGTCTTGCGGCGCTCGTGCTCGTTGTCGAGCGCCTCCCACCAGCGCTGCGCGTAGTCCTGGATGGCGTGACCGATGTTGCCGACGGTGGTGGCGTAGGCCTGGTTCGTCAGCGTGTTGTAGAGGTCTTCGCTCTCCTTGAACAGATCCGTCGCGTACTTGTTGAACTCGTCGCCCGCGACGCCCTGCATGTGGTCCTGCAGGGCCTTGATCTGCTTGTTGAAGCCCTCGTTGATCTCACCGAGCCGTTCGGTCGCCTTCTTGAAAGCGGCTTCCAGCTCGTACCAGGCTTCCGCGGTCTTGTTGCTGCTCAGACTCGCGTGATCGCCGGTGGCCCCTCCGTTGTGCGTGAGGTCCCAGGTGGCGGCGTCGATCTCTTCCCAGCTGGAGTAGTTGTCCACAGCCATGGGAGGGGCGGAGGCGCTGTAGACGCCCACCACGTTTTCGGCTTTGTCCGCCATCGGAAATGGTCCTCACAAAGAAGCGGCCCACCGGCCGATCGAATGACTAACGGGATCTGGGTCTGCTGCCCTGCACCACGATCAGGCGGGCAGGGTGTCGTTGTAGCCGTCGCCGTCCTTGGCGTTGTCCTCCGGCTTGATGTCCGGGTCGTCCGAGAAGTTGTGCTGCTCGGCCTCGGTGCCCTTGTCCAGGGAGGAGATCGCCGTGTCGATGTGGCCGCGCATGTCGGCGACCTCGGCCTTGATCTTGTCGGCGTTCTCGCCGTCGGCGTTCTCGAAGTCGTTCGCGATCGCGGTGAGGTCGGTCTTCATGTTGTCGAAGATGTTCTTCAACCGCTCGGCGTGCGCGACCAGGCCGTTGCGGCGGTCGTCGACGATCCGCTCCAGCCACTGCGCGGTCTCGAAGTGACCTGCGTTGGGCCAGTGCGCCTTCAGCTCTTGGAAGGCCGCCATGTCCTCGGTCAGCTTGCCGATCTCGTTGGCAGCGTTCTTGATGTCATCCGGGGAGAAAGCGGTTTTGTCCGCCATGACCATCCCTACTTACGTGGTGTCGTCAGCATCGAACGTGGCCGCGGAGAGCGGCGGGTGGAGAAGAGCGATGCCGGGCCGAGTCGCGGGGCCCCCCCCCCCCCCCCCCCCGGGGCCGGCGCCCGGGCGGGGTTGGGGCGGCTGGGCGTTCCACCGCCCCGGGGGGGGGGGGGGGGGGGGGGGGGGGGGGGGGGGGCGGGGGGGGGGTGGGGG
>NZ_JAIUKC010000107.1:0-45324 GCF_020177435.1 Saccharopolyspora sp. 7B
GGGCGCGGGGGGGGGCGGGGGGGGGGCGGGGCCCCCGCCGCCGGGGCGTGCGGCCGGGCGCCCCCGCGCCGGGGGGGGGGCCCCGGGGCCCCGGGGGGGGGGGGCCCCCCGGCGCGGGGGGGGGGGGCCGACGGCGTCGCGATCGACCCGGAACGCTTCACCGCGCGCGGCCGGAGGACTAGGTTCCCCCCAGCGTCCTCCGGCCGTGCCGGGGAGCCGACCGCCGCCGCGCAGCTGGAGATCGCATGGCCGACACCGCCGCATCCGCGAAGCAGACCCGGCTGGACCGGGTGCTCAACCTCGTCGAACGGGCGGGAAACCGGCTGCCCGAACCGTTCCTGCTGTTCGCCCTGCTGTTCGTGCTCGTCGCCGTGGTCTCCACCGCGGTCGCCGCGTTCGGCGTCTCGGTGCGGATCCCGGGCGCCGCCGAGGACACGCCGGTGCGGGCGGCGCTGTCCGGCGAGGGGCTGCGGTTCCTGTTCACCGAGATGCCGGCGAACTTCATCGGCTTCCCGCCCCTGGAGACCGTCGTCACGATCATGCTCGGGGTGGGGCTGGCCGAGCGGACCGGGCTGCTCACCGCGCTGATCAGGGCCGCGTTCGGCGGGGCACCGCGCTGGGTGCTTCCCTACGCGGTCGGGTTCGTCGGGATCACCTCCAGCGTGATGGCCGACTCCGCGATGATCATCGTGCCGCCGCTGGCCGCGCTCGTGTTCAAGGCGGCGGGCAGGCATCCGGTGGCGGGGCTGCTCGGCGGGTTCGCCGCCGCGGGCGCCGGGTACTCGACCGCGCCGGTGGTGACGAGCCTGGACGCGCTGTTCTCCGGGATCAGCAACGAGGTCGCCTCGATCCTGCCGGACCCGGGCACGGCGGTGACGCCGGTGTCGAACTACTACTTCAACGCGGTGTCCTCGATCGTGCTGGCGCTGCTGGCCGGGTTCCTGATCGACCGGATCATCGAGCCGCGGATGGTGCGGGCCGGAGTGCCGCGGGAGGAGAGCGGGACCGGGACCGGCGGCGAAGCGCCCGAGCAGCTCACCGCCACCCTGTCCGCCGCCGAGCGGCGCGGGCTGTGCTGGGCGGGGATCGCCGCCGCCGTGCTCGTCGTGGCGGTGCTGGCGCTGGTGCTCTGGGCCGGTTCGCCGCTGCGCAACGACGCGGGCGGGTTCCTGCCGGAGTCGCCGCTGCTGGACTCGGTCACCACGCTGATCTTCCTGGCGTTCCTGGTGCCCGGCATCGCGTTCGGCGTGCCGTCCGGGGCGGTCACCGGCGCCGGGGACGTGCCGAAGCTGATGGCGGCGGCGCTGCGGGACCTGACCGGGTTCCTGGTGCTGGCGTTCATGCTCGGCCAGTTCATCGGCCTGTTCAACTGGACGAACCTGGGCGCGGCGCTCGCCGTCGGCGGTGCCGATCTGCTGCGGGCGCTGGGATTGGCGGGTTTCCCGGCGTTCCTCGGGTTCATGGTGCTGGCGTCGGTGCTGAACCTGTTCATCATCTCCGGGTCGAGCCTGTGGACGCTGATGGCGGCGGTGTTCGTGCCGATGTTCGCGCTGCTGGGCTTCGAACCGGGGTTCGCGCAGGCCGCGTTCCGGGTGGGCGACTCGGCGACGCAGATCATGACGCCGCTCAACCCTTACATGATCATTATCCTGGGCTACCTGCGGCGCTACGAACCGCAGGCGGGGCTCGGCACGCTGGTGGCGCGGATGGCGCCGTTCGTGGTGCCGTTCTGGCTGCTGTGGGCCCTGGTGCTGACCTCCTTCTACTTCGCGGACCTGCCGCTGGGGCCGGGCATGGGCATCAGGTTGTGAAGCGCCGCCGCGGGGAACCCTCCGGGCGCACCGTTCCCGGCGGCAGGAGGCGAGCGCGATGCAGCAGGCGGGTGTCCCGGCCCGGATCGAGGTCGTCGAGGTGGGCCCGAGCGACGGATTGCGGCACGAGCGGACCGCGATCGCCGCACCGGACCGCGTCGAGCTCGTCGAACGCGCCCTCGCCGCCGGACTGCGCCGCATCGAGGTCGCGGCGTTCGGCGCGGACTCCGGCGAACCGGAACGGCTGCTGGCGGCGCTGCCCCGGCCGGACGGGGTGCGGTACCTCGCGCTGGTGCTGGACGAACCCGGGCTCGACCGGGCCGCCGTGGCCGGAGTGGACGAGGTGAACGCGATCGTCGCCGCCACCGACGGCCACGCGGCCCGCACCCGGCGCAGCAGCACCGAGCAGGACCTGGCCCGGTGGGCGGAACTCGCCGCCCGCGCGCACCGCCACGGGCTGCGGCCCATCGCCACGATCGCGGTCGCGTTCGGCTGCCCGCTGGAGGGCGAGGTGTCCGCCGAGCACGTGGCCGCGCTGGCGCGCCGGATCGCCGACGCCGGGCCCGCCGAGATCGTGCTCGCCGACACCGCCGGTATCGGCGTGCCCACGCAGGTGGTGCGGGTGCTGGAACGCGTCCGGGAGGAGGCGCCGGGAGTGCCGGTGCGCTGCCACTTCCACAACACCCGCAACACCGGCTACGCGAACGCCGCGACCGCCTTCCTGGAAGGGGTGGCGGCGCTCGACGCGAGCATCGGCGGCATCGGCGGATCGGCCGAGGCGCCCGGATTCGGCGGGACAGTCGCCACCGAGGACCTCACCTACCTGCTGACCGGGATGGGCGTCCACACCGGACTCGACGCCGACGCGCTGGCCGCCGCGGGCACCTGGCTCGGCGAGCGGCTGCACCGCGACGTCCCCGCGATGCTCGGCAGAACGTCCTGAGCCGCGCGGGGGGGGGGCCCGGGGGGGGCCGCCCACCCCGGGGTCAGAACAGGACGCGGGTGAGGCCCTGGGCGACGCAGGCCGGCTTCTCCGCGCCGTCGATCTCCACCGTGGACTCGACGGTGAGCTGCACGCCGCCGTCGATCTCGGTGACCTCGGCGAGCCGGGTCCGGGACCGCACCCGCGCCCCGACCCGCACCGGGTTCGGGAACCGCACCTTGTTCAGCCCGTAGTTGATGCCCATCTTCACGTTCTCGAACCGGTAGGTCTGCGCGTTGAGCGCGGACAGCAGGCTCAGCGTGAGGAAGCCGTGCGCGATGGTGCCGCCGAAGGGCCCCTGCTGCGCACGGTCGGTGTCGACGTGGATCCACTGGTGGTCCAGGGTCGCGTCGGCGAACCCGTCCACCTGCTCCTGGGTGATGGTGAGCCAGTCGCTGGTGCCCAGCTCGGACCCGGTGGCCGCGCGGACTTCATCGGCGCTGGTGAACACGCGCATGGTCGCTCCTGTTCGAGGGGTTCTCAGGCGGGGAGGTCGGCGAGTTCCGCGATCCTGGCGCGGTGGCGGTCCGCGGTGCCGAAGGTGAGCTGGGCGCTCTTGGCCCGGCCCAGGTAGAGGTGCACGGGGTGCTCCCAGGTCATGCCGATGCCGCCGTGCAGCTGCAACGATTCCTCGGCGGCGAGCACCGCCAGGTCGGAGCAGTACGCCTGCGCGAGCGCGACGGACAGCTCGGTCTCGCCGTCCGGTTCCTCGCGGGTCAGCGCGTCGGCGGCGGCCCGCGAGGTGGCGCGCGCGGTGCTCACCCCGGACCACAGGTCGGCGAGCCGGTGCTTGACGGCCTGGAACGACCCGATGGCGCGGCCGAACTGGTGCCGGGTCCGCACGTAGTCCACAGTGGAATCGAGGCAGTGCTGGGCGAGGCCGACCTGCTCGGCGGCGAGCACCCCGGCCGCGGTGAGCAACGCCCGGCGCAGCACCGGTTCCGCGTCCGCGGCGATCAGCTCGCCGCGCGCTCCGGACAGCTCCAGGGTGCCGAACCGGCGCGTCAGGTCCAGCGGCGTCACGGGAGTCCGCACGACACCGGGATCGGCGGTGTCCACCAGGTGCAGTCCGGTGCCGTCCGGGCCCCTGACGGGCACCAGCACCAGATCGGCGACCTCCAGGTCGACCACCGCGGTCACCGAGCCGGTCAGCTTCCCGCCCTCGACGCGCACCCCGGACGGGAGCGGCGCGGACGGTGCCGTGGTGAGCCCGACCGCGACCGTCGCCACCCGCGCCCCGGAGGCGATGTCCGGGACCGGGCCGGTCGCCCCCGCCGCGTCGAGCGCGGCCGTGGCCAGCGCGGTCCCGAGGAACGGCACCGGCGCCACCGCCCGGCCGAGCTCCTCGGCGACCACCGCCAGCTCGCGGACCCCGGCGCCCGAACCGCCGGACTCCTCCGGCACCGCCAGCGCGGCCACCCCGAGCTCCCCGGCCAGCGTCCGCCACAGCGCCAGGTCGTAGGGCTCGCCGGATTCGCAGCGGGCGAGCACCGAGCCGATCTCGCAGCGGTCCCGCAGCACGCGACGCACCGCCGCGCGCAGGTCCTCCTCGACCTCGGTGTAGAGCAGGTCGGCGCTCATCGCGGCAGCTCCTTCCACGGCACGTCCTTGTCCGTGCGGATCTCCGGCGGCAACCCGAGGACCCGTTCGGCGATCACGTTGCGCAGCACCTCCGAGGTGCCGCCCTCGATGGAATTGCCCTTCGCCCGCAGGTACCGGTAGCCGGGGCCGCGGCCGGTGAAGTCGACGTTCTCCGGGCGGCGCAACGTCCAGTCGTCGTAGGCGAGGCCTTCCTCGCCGAGCAGTTCCACCTCGAAACCGGAGATCTCCTGGTTCAGCCGGGAGAAGGCCAGCTTCACCGCCGAACCCTCCGGGCCAGGAGTGCCGACCGCCAGCTGCTGGCGCAGCCGCTGCCCGGTGAGCCGGGTCGCCTCCGCCTCCACCCACAGCCGCAGCAGCCGGTCGTGCGCGCCGGGAGTCCGCGCCTCCGGGTGCGCGCGCCACTGCTCGGCCAGCACGCCGATCATGCCGGACTCGCGGCCCGCGCTGCCGCCGCCGATGGCGACCCGCTCGTTCATCAGAGTGCCCATCGCGACCTGCCAGCCCTGGCCGACCTCGCCGAGCCGCTGCGAATCGGGGATGCGCACCCCGTTCAGGAACACCTCGTTGAACTCGGCCTCACCGGTGATCTGGCGCAGCGGCCGCACGTCCACGTTCGGATCGGTCATGTCGCACACGAAGTACGTCAGGCCCTGGTGCTTCGGCACGTCCGGATCGCTGCGGGCCACCAGGATCGCCCACTGCGCGCGGTGCGCGAACGACGTCCACACCTTCTGGCCCTCGACGATCCAGTCGTCGCCGTCGCGCACCGCCCGGGTCGCCAGCGCCGCCAGGTCCGAACCCGCGCCGGGCTCGCTGAACAGCTGGCACCACACCTCCTCGCCGGTCCACAGCGGACGGAGGTAGCGGGCGCGCTGCTCGTCGGTGCCGAAGCGCAGGATCGTCGGCGCCGCCATGCCGAGCCCGATCCCGTTGCGGGACGGGGCGTTGTCCGGTGCGCCGGCGGCGGCGAACTCGGCGTCCACCACCGGTTGCAGCGCCCGCGGCGCGTCCCGGCCGCCGAGGCCCACCGGGTAGTTCACCCACGCGAGCCCGGCGTCGAACCGGGCGCGCAGGAACTCCAGCCGGTCACCGCCGGGATCGTGCTCGGCGAGGAAATCCCGCACCGCGGTGCGCAATTCGTCCGCATCGGTCATCTCAGCACTCCTTCTGCCCCCGGATACCTGAGCAAGCGAACCCCCGACGAGCGGGTGGACGCCCCGCGAGGCGCCCACCCCGGAAGATCAGTCGCGGGGACCGCCCGCCACGTAGAGGACCTGGCCGGAGACGAAACCGGACCGTTCGTCCAGGAAGAACGACGCCGCGTTCGCGATGTCGTCCGGCTCGCCCGCCCGGCCGACGGGGATGGTGGACACGGCCGCCTTCGAGAAGTCCTCGAAGCTCGCGCCGACCCGCTCCGCCGTCGCCTTCGTCATGTCGGTGGCGATGAACCCGGGTGCGATCGCGTTCGCGGTGACGCCGAACTTGCCGAGCTCGATGGCCAGCGTCTTCGTCAGACCCTGCAACCCGGCCTTCGCCGTCGAGTAGTTCGCCTGCCCGCGGTTGCCCAGCGCGGACGTGCTGGAGAGGTTCACGATGCGGCCCCACCCGGCCTCCACCATGTGCTTCTGCACGGCCCGGCTCATCAGGAACGCACCGCGCAGGTGCACCGACATCACCGTGTCCCAGTCCGAATCGGACATCTTGAACAGCAGGTTGTCCCGCAGCACGCCCGCGTTGTTCACCAGCGCCGTCGGGGCGCCGAGCTCGGTGGCGACCCGGTCCACGGCGGCCGCGACCTGGTCGGCGTCGCTGACGTCCGCGCCCACCGCCAGCGCCTTCCCGCCCGCCGATTCGATCGCCGAGACCGTGTCGGCGCAGGCCTGCTCGTCGAGGTCGATCACCGCGACGGCGAACCCGTCCTGGGCGAGCCGCTTCGCGGTGGCCGCGCCGATTCCGCGGGCGGCGCCGGTGACGATCGCGGTCTTGTTCGACATGGGTGGTTCCCTCACTTCGTCGTCGGGGGAGTTCTTCAGCGGTACTGCTTGAGCTCGCGGCGGGCCAGCGAACGGCGGTGCACCTCGTCCGGACCGTCCACGATGTGCAGCGTGCGGGCGTGCGCGTACAGCGAGGCCAGCGGCGTGTCCTGGCTGACCCCGGCCGCACCGTGCGCCTGGATGGCGCGATCGATGATGGACGTGACCATCTGCGGGACCGCGACCTTGATCGCCTGGATCTCGGTGTGCGCGCCCCGGTTGCCGACGGTGTCCATCAGCCACGCCGTCTTCAACGTCAGCAACCGGTTCGTCTCGATCGCGATGCGCGCATCGGCGATCCACTGCTGCACCACGCCCTGGTCGGCGATCGGGCCGCCGAACGCGGAGCGGGCCAGCGCGCGCCGGCACATCAGCGCCAGCGCGCGTTCGGCCATGCCGATGGCGCGCATGCAGTGGTGGATGCGCCCCGGCCCGAGCCGGGCCTGCGCGATCGCGAAGCCCTCGCCCTCGCCGGAGATGATGTTCTCGGCCGGGACTCGTACGTCCTCGAACACGATCTCGGCGTGCCCGCCGTGGTCGCCGTCGTGGTAGCCGAACACGTGCATCCCGCGCTCGATCCGCACGCCCGGCGTGTCCACCGGCACCAGGATCTGGCTCTGCTGCCGGTGCCGTTCGGCGTCCGGATCGGACTTGCCCATCACGATGAGGATCTTGCAGCGCGGGCTCATCGCCCCCGACGACCACCACTTGCGGCCGTTGATCACGTAGTGGTCGCCGTCGCGCACGATGCGGGTGCCGATGTTCGTGGCGTCCGAGGAGGCCACGTCCGGTTCGGTCATGCAGAACGCGGAGCGGATCTCGCCGTCCAGCAGCGGCCGCAACCAGCGCTCCCGCTGGGCGTCGGTGCCGAACTCGGCCAGCACCTCCATGTTGCCGGTGTCCGGCGCCGAGCAGTTGAACACCTCCGGCGCCAGGTGCGGGCTGCGGCCCATGATCTCGGCGAGCGGCGCGTACTGGAGGTTCGTCAGGCCAGCGCCGTGCTTCCCGGGCAGGAACAGGTTCCACAGGCCCGCGTCCTTGGCCTTCGCCTTCAGGTCCTCGATGATCGGCGCGTGCGCCCACGGGTCGCCCGCGGCGGCCAGCTGCTCGTGCAGCACCGGCTCGGACGGGTAGATGTGCTCGTCCACGAACTCCGCGAGCCTGCCGCGGTACTCCTCGGTGCGGGCGTCGTAGCCGAACTCCATGTCATGCCTCCTCGTCGAGAGCGGACAGGCCCTGGGCGACCAGGTGCGGGACCAGCGCCCCGATGTGCTCGAAGCCGTCCCCGACGGTCTGCCCGCGGGTGAAGCGGTAGTGGATGCCCTCGCTGATCACCGCGAGCTTGAAGAAGCCGAACGCCCGGTACCACTCGACGTCGGACAGGTCGGTGCCGCTGCGCTCGGCGTAGCGCTGCCACAGCTCGCGGACCGGCGGGAACCCGTACTCCGGGCCGATGCCCTTCGCGATCGGGTTCTGCTGCACGCCGTCCAGCCCCTCCCAGTACACCGCCAGCAACCCGAGGTCGGTGAGCGGATCGCCGAGCGTGGCCATCTCCCAGTCCAGCACCGCGCCGATCTCCAGCGAGTCGCCGACCAGCACGTTGTCCAGCCGGTAGTCGCCGTGCACGATGCCGGTGCGCCGGGTGGCCGGGATGCGGGCGCCGAGCAGTTCGGCGAGCCGCTCGATGCCGTCGAGGTCCCGGCTGCGGGAGGCGGCGAGCTGCTTGCTCCAGCGCCGCACCTGCCGCTCCAGGAACCCCTCGGGGCGGCCGAAGTCGCCCAACCCCACCTGTTCCGGGTCCAGCGAGTGCAGGTCGGCGAGCACGTCGACCAACCGCATCGACAGCTCGCGCCGCTGCTCGGTGCTGAGCCGCTCGGTCAGCTCGGGGGAGCGGTACACGGTGCCGTCCACGTGCTCCATCACGTAGAATGGGGCGCCGAGCACGTCCTCGTCCTGGCACATCAGGTAGGTGCGCGGCACCGGCACCGCGGTGTCCGCCAGCGCCGACATCACCCGGTGTTCGCGGCCCATGTCGTGCGCGGTCGCCAGCACGTGGCCCAGCGGCGGCCGGCGCACCACCCAGCGCCGCGCGCCGTCACCGACGACGTAGGTGAGGTTGGACCGGCCGCCCTGCACCAGTTCGCCGGTCAGCGGCCCGGTGACCAGGCCGGGCAGCTCCCGGTCCAGGTGCTCGCGCAGCCGGGTCAGGTCGAGTCCGGGCAGGTCGTCGCTCATGTCTCCTCCGCGGTGTCGAGTCCCAGCCGTGGCAGCAGCCCGCGGAGCTCGGCGCGGGTTTTGGCGGCGTCGGTGTGCAGCACCGCGCGCAGGCCGAGCTGCTCGGCGACCTCGACGTTCGGTGCGCCGTCGTCGACGAGCACGGCCTCCTGCGGGCGCAGGCCGAGCCGGTCCAGGGTGAGCTCGTAGATCCGGGGGTCCGGTTTGCGCAGGCCCACCTCGCTGGAGATGACGGCCAGCTCGAACATCCCCTCCAAGGTCTCCCACGGGTAGTTGTTGCCCCAGCTGTTCGACAGCATCGCCGTGCGCACCCCGGCGGCGCGCAGGTCGGCGACCAGCCGGTGCATCGCCTCGTCCGGGCGCATGTGCGAGAACATCCGCGCCATCAGGCCGTCCGGCGCGACGGGTTCGTCGTCCACGGTGCGCAGCCGGGACGCCAGCAGCCGGTCGAACTCGGCGCCGGAGAGCTCGCCCGTCTCCAGCCGGTGGATCGGCGTGCCTGCGGGGGCGCTGCGGGACAGCCATTCCTTCAGCGCGGCGGAGAACGTCTCCGGCTTGATCCGTTCGGCGCGGGTCCAGGCATCGATCGCGTCCCGGCCCCGCGTGGTGAGGACCCCGCCGTAGTCGAAGATCACCGCTTGGATCGAGGAGGCCATGCACCGGACCGTACCGACTAGCCGGTATGTCCGCTAGACCCTTCCCGCGGATCGTGGTCGGCCTGCTCGAGGGGTGGGGTGGCGGAACCTCAGCTGCCTTCTCGCTGCGGGATCTTTTTCCCGAGTGGCTCCGCCACGAGGGAAAAAGCTGTCCTCGCGAGAAAACAGCTGAGAACCCGCGGGTGGTCCTGCTGCGTGCGTGGTCGCTGCTCAGCGGCTTCGCCGCTGACAGGCGGGGCGCCGGGCTGGTCAGGTGGGGAAGGCGGTGCGGAGGCGGGCCGCGTGGTCGAGGAGTTCGGGGAGGGTGTCGCAGGTGGTGAACTGCAGGTCGACGAAGGCGTCCTCCACGCCCAGCTCGGCGACCGCGTGCAGGTGTTCGGCGATGTGCTCCACCGAACCCCGCGCGGGGCGGTCCCCGGGCGGCCCGAACTCGGCGTTGACGCGCAGCACCGTGCGCACCGGGTCCAGCCCGGCCTCCCGCGGGTGCTCCCGCAGCGCGGCGAGCTGGCGGCGCAGCGCGTCCAGCGGCAGGGCGATCGCCAGCCACCCGTCCGCGCGGCGGGCGATGCGCCGCAGCGCCGCCTCCGAACCGCCGCCGAGGTACACCGGCACCTTCCGCGTCGGTTTCGGCTGGAACTCGCCGGGGCTGATCGTCCAGAACCGGCCGCGGTGCCGCACCGGATCGGGTCCCCACAGCGCGGCGAGCACGTCGAGGGTCTCGTCCAGCCGGGCGCCGCGCTCCGCCCACGGCACCCCGGCCGCCAGGTACTCGTCCTTGGACCAGCTCAGCCCGAGACCGGCGATGAGCCGTCCCGAGCTGAGCAGGTCCAGGCCGGTGAGGGCGCGGGCCAGCGCGATCGGCGGGTGCAGCGGCGCGCTGAGCGTGCTGGTGCCCAGCAGCGGCGACCTCGTCACCTGCGCCGCGATGCTCAACGTCAGCAGCGGGTCGAGCGCGGCCCGCATCTGCGGCGGCAACGTGCCGTCCCCGCCGGGGTAGGGCGTGAGCAGCCGGTGCGGGGCGTGCACCCGTTCCCCGGCCCACAGGCTCTCGTAGCCCATCGCCTCCGCCTCCGCGGCGACGGTGCGCACGTGGTCGGGGTGGGCGAACGCGCCGAACTGCGGTAGTCCCAGGCCCAGGCGCATCTTCGCGCTCCTCTCCGCGGTAGGCGGATCAGCCGCAGGTCGCCAGCATCTGTTCCAGCGCCGACTTCTCCTCCGCGGTGACCGACAGCCCGTATCCGTGCTTCACGGTGACCCAGTCGGTGGCGTACTCGCACCACGCGGCCTCCACCGGCTTCCACTTCGACGGGTCCTTGTCGCCCTTCGACCGGTTGGAGCTCTTGTCTGCGGCGACGAGCTGCGGCAGGTCCATGTCGTTGGCGAACTGCTCGCGGCGCTCGGCGGTCCACTCGTTCGCCCCGCTGCGCCAGGCGTTGGCCAGCGGAACCATGTGGTCGATGTCCACGTCGGAGTCGTCGGCCACGGTCTCCCCGCTGTAGGTGCTGACCCAGCTGCCGGACGTCGCCTCGCAGGAGTTGTCCACCTGCACGTCCGTGCCGTCGCGGACCAGCACCGCTTCGCGGGTGTTGCAGTTCTTCCCCGCTTCGGGCGCTGGGATCCAGTGCTCGAAGCTCTTGCGCGAGTAGCCGTCCATCGAACCGGCCGGCTTCACCTGGAGGTCCGCGAGCTGCTCGGACGCCGCACCCGCCGATGCGGTGGACGGCGCCCCGGAGTCGGTGGCGAGCACCTTGTCCAGCGCACCGGACTCGAACACCAACCAGCCCAGTCCGATGATCAGTGCGGACACCACGGTGATCCACACCGGCGTCCGCTGCTTCTTCTGTTGTCCTGTCGACATGCTCGCTCCGGCTCCGATGTTGCTGTGCGCAGCCCATTCGATCACGGAGCGCCATCGGGCAGTACCGCCGTGCGCGGGAGATCACGCGGCGGACCGGTAGAGGTCGCGCAGCAGGGCGATCTCGCCGCCGTGGTGGAACAGCTCCCGGTTCAGGTGCAGCACCAGTGTCAGGTAGGTCCGGTCGGCGTGCGGGCCTTCCGCGGGCCCCACCGGTTGCGTCCAGCGCTCGGCGGGCATCGAGCCGATCCCGTCCCGCCACAGCACGTGCTGCCGGTCCAGGTGGGCGAGCGCCGCCGCCGCGGAAGCCGGGTAGTCGTGGTGGTCGATCCGGTACGAGCCGTCGCCGAAGTGGTTCGACACCCGCATCGCGAACACGTGGTCGGCGACGTGGCACAACCGCCACGCGATCGTCGTGAACGGCGGCGGATCGGGAGCGGGGAAGGAGAAGTCGAACTCCCAGCCGCGCCCGGTCTCGCGCACCGACCAGCAGCCCGGGACCGGTTCGCGGAAGTACTCCTCGTCGGTGAGGCCGTCCAGCCGCGGCCGCCACTGCTCCCAGTAGAGGTCCAGCTGGTCCAGCGCCTCGTCGCGGAAGTCCATGCGCGGCAGCGTAATCGGCGCTCCCGGCGCGCCGCCGTCCGGCGAGCCCGCCGACGAGGTGGAGCGCGGCGGTCGTCCCGGAGCGGCCGCGCGGTTCAGGGGTTCAGCCGGTAGCGGGTGCGGGCGTGCTCGCCGTAGGGCGCCGGGTGGACCGTCGCGCGGATGCGCGGGAAGCCGAGGTCGGCGTCGGGATCGGTACCGGGACCGGGGTGCTCGCCCCAGGCGACGTGCACTCCGGTGCCCGGCCGGGCGTGCTCCCGGTCGACCAGCGCGAGCGACAGGACCGTTCCGGCCGGGTCGAAGGAATCGGTCTGGTGGGTGACGCCCACCAGCGCGCCGTCCACCTCGACCCGGTTGCGGGCGTAGCCGTGCACGAAGCCGTCGCCGAGCACCGCCCGCACGTCGGCCGGATCGAACTCCAGCGTGACCTTGGTGCGGCGGACGTCGTCCTTCGCCGCCCGCAGCGCGTCGCGGCCGATGAACTCGTGGTCGAACGAGATCGACCGGCCGTAGCCGAGCTCGTAGGGCGTGCAGTAGTGGTCTTCGATGTCGGGGGAGAAGAAGCTGCCGGTCAGCGGCCGGACTCCCTCGTAGCTGCGCAGCGGCAGGTGCTCGCGGTACCCGGACAGCTCCGGAGCGGTGTAGATCGCCGGGGTCGGGCTCGGGATCCACCCGCTGTCCATGCTGGCCGTCGGGTACGCGAGCCCGCCGACGCGGACCAGGCCGAACCGCTCACCGGCGCGCAGCAGCGCCTCTTCCACGGCCGCGCCGTGCCGCCACTCGCCGAAGAACTCGAAGCCGGGCTGCCCGGCCATCCCGTGCCGCAGGGCGCGGAACCGCCGCCCGCGCAGCTCCACCGGGGCGGTGTGGAAGAACCTGATCGGCGGCAGCGGGCCGCCGAACACCGCTGCCACCAGTTCGCCCGCCAGCGGCCCCTGGACCTGGTACCGGAACAGCCGCGGCGGGCCGCCGCCCCGATGCCGGGAATCGGGGTCGGTGCTGAACTCCACGTCGTACCCGCCGCGCGCACCGTGGTACCCGACCCAGTTCTGCGCGGCGGGCACCCCGCTGAGCAGGTAGCGCTGCTCGGCTTCGCGCAGCAGGATGCCGTCGGTGATGATGTTGCCGTCCGGCGCCACCGGGACGAACTGCTTGGCCCGCCCGACCGCGAAGTCGCGGTAGTCGTTCGCGCTCACCTCGGACAGCAGGCGCGTGGCGTCCGGTCCTTCGACCACAGTGTCGGACATGTGGTGGGAGAGGTCGGACAGCGCGACGGCGGAATGCCAGGCGTGCTGCTCCTGCCGCCAGCCCGCGTGCTCGGGTTCGACGACCGGCGGTGTCCACGGTGCGTCGTCCGGGCGCCACAGCAGGTCGACGGGTGAACCCGCCTCGTTGATGCCGTCTTGCAGGCTGGGTGTCGTCACCCACCGAGGATCGGCCGGGGACCCGCGTGATCGCCACGACGCGGTGCCGATCGGGCCGGAACCTCCACCGCGGTGGCCGGGGGCGGTGGTGTTCCGCTGCGCGAGCGGCCCGCGCGGAGGGAATCCGCCACCGGGTCACATCGGCACCAACCGGCCGTGCGTGATCAGGGATCCCGCCTGCTTGACGCGCCTGCCCCGGATGCTCACCTGGTGGCCGAGGATCCCGGGAATGGCCGCGACCTGCGAGGTCAGGTAGCGGTAGAGGTGCTCGGCGTCCCGGCACACCACGATCGCGACGAGGTTGTGCGCCCCGCTGATGGCACCGGCGTACGCCGTCTCGGCGTGACCGGCGAGCGCCGTCCCCGCCCGTTCCAGGTCCGCGGGCGCGACGCGCAGCAGCAGCGTGGCGTGGAGGTGGAAGCCGAGCTTGTCGGGGAGCAGGTCGACGCCGTAGGCCAGCGCCCCGCACGACCGCAGCACGTCCATCCGGCGGGCCACCCGGTTCGGCGGCCAGCCGGTGGTCGCGGCGAGCTCGGCGCGCGTGGCCCGGCCGTCCTCGGCGAGCGCCGCCAGCAGCGGCGCGTCCGCATCGGACGGGCCGCCCGGGCTCGAACCGGCCGGTCTCGACCTGCCGGGGCTCGAACCGGCCGAGCTCGAACCGCCTGGGCTCGGCTCGTCAGGGCTGGGTTCGCCCGAGGTCGAACCGTCCGGGCTCGGTTCGCCCGAGGCACCGGCGGCGAGGCGGCGGAGCCCGTCCGGTGCGAAATCCGGGGCGAACCCGGTCCACTCGGCAGTGCCGGGCTCGCCGAACGGGTGGAGCAGCAGGTCGATGCTCAGGTCCAGCACGGACGAAGCCCTGGGCAGTCGTTGCAGGAGCAGGTCGTCGTGCCAGGCGCCGACGGGGGAGCGGACGATGCACACGATCTCGGAGCCGCCGGACGCCAGCGCGAGGTAGGCGACGTCGGAACGGCGGGCCAGCGATCCCGCCAGCGGCTCCACCCGGTCCGGCCGGCAGCGGATGCGGGCGAGCCAGCGCGCGTCGCCCGGCCCGCCAGGGCGGACCAGGCCGACGACGCGCACCACGCCGTCGCGGCGCAGCGCCCGGTAGCACCGGGCGGCGGTCTGCTCGGAAACCCCGGCCACGTCGGCGATCCGCCGGAACGAGGCGCGCGGTGAGCACTGCAGCGCGCGGAGGACCTTGCCGTCGACCGGATCGATCATGGCGGGATCGTGCCAGCACGTGCCGGTCGGCCCTCGGCGCCCTCGGCGTGCCCGGCGATCCGATGATCCGGCGGGTCCGGCGATCCAACGGGTCCGGCGGACCGGCGACCCGGTGCCCGGCGACCCGGTGCCCGGCGGACCGGTGCCCGGCGGACCGGTGCCCGGCGGACCGGTGCCCGACGGACCGGTGCCCGACGGACCGGCGACCTGGTGCCCGACGGACCCGGTGCCCCCGGTGGACCCCAGCGCCCTGCGGACCCCGGCGACCCGGGGCGCGCCGCGGCCGGGCACCTCAGCCCGGGCTGGAGCGGCCGTGGCGCCAGTAGCCGAAGAACGCAATGTCCTGCTTCGGCATCCCGTGCTCCTGGACCAGGTGCCTGCGCAGGCCGGTGGCGAGCTTCGACTCGCCCGCCACCCACGCGTAGCCGCGGCCCGGCCCCGGCGACCACTCCTTCGCCGCGGCGAGCGCCAGCACCCCGGGCACGTCCCCGGAGCCGTCCCGGGCCACCCAGCGCACCCGCGCGCCCGGGGGCGCGGTGACGTCGGAGCGGATGTCGGCGGTCTCGGGAACTTCCAGCACCACGTCGGCGCGCAGGTCGTCGGGGGCGTGTTCGAGGATCGCGAGGATCGCGGGGACCGCGCTCTCGTCGCCGACGAGCAGCTGGTGCCGCGCGTCGTCCGGCGGCAGGTAGCTGACGCCGATGTCGAAGATCCCGGCCGGGTCGCCGGGCCGCGCGCGGCGAGCCCAGTCGGCGGCGGGGGCGTCGTCGTGCAGCGCGAACTCGACGTCGACCTCGCCGCGTTCGGGGCGCCTGCGGCGGATCGTGTAGTTGCGCACCCACGGGCGGCGGGTCTTCGGCAGCAGGAGCAGCTCGGCCATCCACGCGTTCCCGGAGCTGGTGGGCATCCGCAGCCGGTCCTGGCCTTCGCGCGGGAAGAACAGCCGGACCGCCTGGTCGTGGCCGCCGTGGTCGAGGTGTTCGAGCTCGGGGCCGCCGAGGGTGAGGGTGGCGAAGTTCGGCGAGGTGGCGGTGTTCGCCAGCACCTCCACCGTGATCATCGTGCGGTGTTCGGGCGTGCGGATCTTGGGCAGCACGAGTTCGTCCCTTCTGTTCAGAGATCCACGGAGAGGTGGTGGGACGACGCTCGGGACACGCAGGGGTACATCGTGCCGGGTGCGGCGCCGATGTCGTCGCGGTGTTCGGGCTCGCCGGTGAGGACGACGAGTTCGCAGCTGCCGCAGACCCCTTCGCGGCAGCCGCTCGGCACCGGGTGCCCGGCGTGGTGCAACGCGTCGAGCATCGACTCGTCGGCGGCGACCCGGACGCTGTCCCCGGAGCGGGCGCAGTGCACCTGGAACTCCGCGTTCGGGGCGAAGGTCCTGGTGGCGGGGCGGAAGCGTTCGACGTGCAGCCGGTCGGCGGGGAACGCGGCTTCGGCCGCGGTGAGCATCGCGTCGGGGCCGCAGCAGTACACCAGCGCGTCCGGACCGAGGTCGGCGGCCAGCGCGGCGAGGTCGGGCCGCCCGTCGGCCGCGGTGGCGACGATCCGGACCCGGTCGCCGTGCGCGGCGGCGAGCTCGGTGGCGAACGGCATGCTCGCGGTGCTGCGGCCCGCGTACACCAGCCGCGCGGTGGCCCCGGCCGCGAGCGCGGCGCGCAGCATCGGCGCGATCGGGGTGATGCCGATGCCGCCTGCCAGGAACAGGTACTCGGGGGCGGGCAGCAGCGGGAAGTTGTTGCGCGGCGGGGAGACCGCCACGGTGCGCCCTTCGCGCAGGAACAGGTGGACGTACTCCGAGCCGCCGCGGCTGAGCGGGTCGTGGCGCACCGCGATGCGGTAGCGGCCGCGGTCGGCCGGGTCGCCGCACAGCGAGTACTGCCGGGTCAGCAGGTTCGGCAGCGCCAGGTCCACGTGCGCGCCCGGGGTCCAGGGGGCGAGCGGGCCGTCCGCGCCGCGCAGCACGAGGGAGACGACGTCGTCGGCGACCCGCTCCACGCGGTCGAGGATCGGGTGCTGCACGGATGGACCACCTTGCCGAGTGCGGTTCGCAGCGCGCCTTCGCGACGCCGGTGGCCTACGTACGTGCAGGTCACAGCTCGATTATGAGCAATTGTTCGCTTCGGGCGCTACTCGCTTTCCGGCCGCCGGACCCGAGATGCCGCAGTGGGCGGCGAACGGCGCTCCGGGCCGCGCGAACAGCCGCGCGGCATCCCGGCCGAGCTCGCCCGGACCCGGGATCCCGCGACGGCTGCTCGCGTTTCGCCCGTCACCAGGGGAGCGAGCCGTGCACGTCGAAGTAGCCGCCGGTGGGACCGTGCTGATCGAGCTGCGCCATCCGCACGATGATCTCGGCGCCCTCCTCGACGGTCTGCGTGCCGCGGTGGTCGTTCAGGTCGGTCGCGGTGAAGCCCGGTTCGACGCTGTTGATCCGCATGTGCGGGAACGCCTTGGCGTACTGCACGGTGATCATGTTGACCGCGGACTTCGACGCCGGGTAGGCGAGGCCCGGGTACCCGTGCGTCGGCGTCCCCGGGGTGCTGACGAGGGTCGTCGAGGCGAGCCCGCTGCTCACGTTCACCACGACCGGATTCGCGGACGCGTGCAGCAGCGGCAGGAACGCGTGGCTGACGCGCAGGGTGCCGAACACGTTCGTCTCGAACAGCGGCCGCATCAGGTCGGCCGTGACCTCGGCGGTGGGCGTCGGACCGTCCTCGATGCCGGCGTTGTTGACGAGCACGTCGAGCCCGCCGTCGGCTCCGATGGTCTCGGCGGCGGCGGCGACGGACGCGTCGTCGGTGATGTCGAGCACGAGGGGCCGTGCTCCGATCCGCTCCGCGGCCCGCCGCCCGCGTTCCGGATCACGAGCGGCGGCGTACACGGTGTGGCCCGCTTCGACGAGCCGGCGTGCGGTTTCGCGGCCGAGGCCCTTGTTGGCCCCGGTGATGAGTGTCGTCGTCATGCCTCCACGTTCGGCCCGGCCGCCGGGTCCTGCCAGGAGTCCGGTCTTCCTGGGACCACCAGTGCCAGGTGGCCCGGCGCGGATCGGCGCACAGTGGAGGCATGGCGACGGAGGAGTTCGGGCGGGCGGTGCGGCGCTGGCGCGATCGGGTGTCCCCGGAGTCGGCGGGACTGCCCGCCGGTGGCCCGCGGCGAGCCGCGGGACTGCGCCGCGAAGAGCTGGCGCTGCTGGCCGGGATCTCGGTGGACTACGTGACCCGCCTCGAACAGGGCCGGGCGCGCAACCCGTCGGAGCAGGTCGTGGAGGCGCTGGGCCGGGCGTTGCGGCTGTCCGGGCCGGAGCGCGAGCACCTGTTCCAGGTCGCCGGTCTCGTACCGCCGGGACGCGACGTGGTCCCCGCCCGGATCCCGCCCGGCGTGCAGCGGATGCTGGACCGGCTGGCGGGGACTCCGGTCGCGGTGTTCGACGCCGCGTGGACGATGCTGCTGGCGAATCCCCTGTACGCGGCGTTGATGGGGGATCCGTCGGGATGGCGCGGCCACGAGCGCAACGCGGTGTGGCGCAACCTGGTGGGCCCGGGCGGCCGGGTCCGCCACACCCCGCGGGCTCGCCGCGAGTTCGAGGCCGCGCTGGTCGCCGACCTGCGCACCACGGCGGGCAGATACCCGGCGGACCCGCGGTTGCGCGACCTGATCGCGCAGCTGCACCGGCGCAGCGACCGGTTCGCCGAGCTCTGGGATTCCGGCGCGGTGGCCGAGCACGACGCCTCCCGCAAGACGGTCGACCACCCGCGCGTCGGTCCGATCACGCTGGACTGCGACGTGCTCGGCGTCGCGGGCGCCGACCTGCGCATCATGGTCTACACGGCTGATCCCGGCACGGAGGACGCCGACCGGCTCGCACTGCTGGCGGTACTCGGCACCCAGACCGTGTCCTAGCGGCGCCGCGGGCGAGCGGGCGCGGGCCCCGGCCGCGCAGCACGGGTTCCCGGCCGCCGGACCGGTCAGGACCGCAGCCGCGCGAAGATCTCCGGGTCGTGAGCGCAGATCAGGTCCACGTCGGGTTCGGCGCCCGCGTGCAGTTCGGCGAGGCGGGCGTGGTTCGCCCGCACCTGCCGGAGGTCGTGCGCCACCGAGGTCTCCAGCAGCCGCAGCGCGATCGGCACCGGCGCGCTCCCGTCCAGGGTGCCGCGGTGGTAGAACGCGTCCCCGGCGTGCAGCACCCACCGATCGCCCGCCTGCACCGCGACCGCCGCGTGCCCGCGGGTGTGGCCGGGCAGCGCGATCAGCACGAGGCCGGGCGCGATGCCGGTGAGCTCCTGCGCGGCTGGGAATCCGCGCCAGGATTCGCCGCCGGTGCCGTGCTCCACCAGCCGCGGGCCGTGCGCCCACTGCACGGCCCGGAACCGCAGCCGCTCCTTGCGGGACGGCGAGTGCAGCGCGCCCGCCGCCTCCGCCGCGGTCAGGTGCACCCGGGCGTGCGGGAAGTCGGTGAGCCCGCCCGCGTGGTCCATGTCGAAGTGGGTGAGCACCACGTGCCGCACGTCCTCGCGGCGGAAGCCGAGCCGCTCCACCTGGTGCGCGGCGGTCTCCTCGGCGCGCAGCGCGGGCCGCACCACGTGCCGGAACGCGCCCAGCCGCCGCGCCGGGTCGGCGATGTCGGCGAGCCCGAAACCGGTGTCCACCAGCACCAGACCCGCCTCGGTCTCCACCAGCAGCACGTGGCACACCAGCGGCGCTCCGGGCAGGTTCAGAGTGCCGCAGTTGAGGTGGTGCACTCGCACGTTTTCTCCTTGAGCACTCGGTTTGCGGGGTGGGGCGGGTGGCGGAACCTCAGCTGCTTCCTCGCTGCGGGATCGTTTTCACAGGTGGCTCCGCCACATGAGAAAACGCTGTCCTCGCGAGGAAGCAGCTGAGAACCCGCGGGTGGTCCGGCTGCTCTGGTGGTCTCCGCTCAGCGGCTTCGCCGCTGACAGGAAGACACCGGCGGTTCTGCCGGGCAGGTTCGGCCGCGGGCCGTCGGGTGATCAACAACCTACCGCTCGTAGAGGTCGGTCGGGTGTGGCGGTCCGTCGTGGTTGGGTGCCGGGGCCGCTTCTTCGCGGCGGACCTGGCCGCGGGGTGAAGCGCGAACGGTCCCTCCGGGACGGGGGACCGGAGGGACCGTTCGCATGCGGGAGGCGCGGTTACGCGTTGTCCTCCTTGAGCATGTCCGAGCACTTCTCCCCGATGGCCATCGTGGTGATGTTCGGGTTCACCGCCACCAGGAACGGCATCGCCGAGGCGTCCGCGACCCGCAGGCCCTCGACCCCCTTGACCCGCAGCCGCGCGTCCAGCGGCTTGCTCGGGTCGTCGTCGGCGCCCATCGGCACCGAGGCCGCCGGGTGGTAGACGGTGTTGTGCGTCTTGCGGATGTAGTCGGCGATCTCGTCGTCGGTGCGCACCTCCGGCCCGGGGTGCAGCTCGGCACCGGCCCAGCCCGCCATCGCCTGCTGCGAGACGATCTTGCGGGCGAGCTTGATGCCCTCGGTCATCACCCGGATGTCGTGCTCGTCGGTGAAGTACCGCGGGTCGACGCGCGGCTTGTCCCGGAAGTCCCGGGTGCGCAGCCGCACCGTGCCGATGGACCGGCTGCGGGTGACGTTCGGCGTCAGGCAGAAGCCGTTCTCCGTCGTCGGGTAGCCCTGCCGCGCGGTGTGCATGTCGAACGGCACCGAGCCGTAGTGGAACATCAGGTCCGGCCGGTCCAGGCCCGGTTCGGTGGTGGTGAAGATGCCGATCTCCCACCACTGCGTCGATTCCGTCGGCATCGGCTGCTTCGCGTCCCAGCCGATGACGCCCTCCGGGTGGTCCTGGAGGTTGGAGCCGACGCCGGGGGAGTCGACCAGCACGTCCACCCCGACCTCGCGCAGGTGCTCGGCCGGGCCGATGCCGGAGAGCATCAGCAGCTTCGGGGTGTCGATCGCACCGGTGGACAGCACCACCTCTCGCCGCGCCCGCACCGTGCGGGTGTGGATCAGGTCCGGGTCGAGGTAGGCGACGCCGGTGGCGCGCTTGCCGTCGAACACGACCTTCTTGGCGCGCACCTCGGTGCGCACCTCCAGGTTCGGGCGCTCGCCGATGATCGGGTGCAGGTAGGACACCGAGGACGAGGAGCGGGTGCCGTCCTCGCGGGCGTTGATCTGGAACCAGTTCGCGCCGTGGGTGACCGTCTTGCCCGAGTTGAACTCGGTGATCGGGATGCCCGCCTGCTCGCAGGCCTGCAGCAGCGCCGCGCCCGACGGGTCCTTCGGCGGCACGCTGCGGATCGTCACCGGGCCGCTCCGGCCGTGGTGGTCCCCGGGCCCGTCGTTGGTCTCCAGCCGCTTGTACAGCGGGAAGACGTCCTTCGCGCCCCAGCCGGTGGCGCCCAGCGACTCCCACTCGTCGAGGTCCTCGGCCGGTGCCCAGAACGCGATGCACGAGTTGTGCGAGGAGCAGCCGCCGAGCACCCGGGCGCGGGCGTGGCGCATGTAGGAGTTGCCCTGCTCCTGCGGCTCCACCAGGTAGTCCCAGTCGTAGCCGGATTCCAGCAGCGCCATCCAGCGGTCCAGTTCCAGGATCGCCTTGTCGCCCACGTCGGACGGCCCGGCTTCCAACAGGCACACCGTGGTGTCCGGGTCCTCGGACAGGCGCGCGGCGACCGCTGCTCCGGCGCTGCCGCCTCCGACGACCACGTAGTCGAATTCCTCGGTCATGCTCACAGCTCCGTTTCCGCTCAGGACAAGGCCGGTTTCGGGTCGGGGTCTTCGTCGGCGGCGGCCGCCGCGTGGTCGGCGAGCACGCCGATGCGGTGCCGCTGGACGAACCAGTAGTAGGCGAAGCCGCCGGCGGCGGCGATGCCGACGAACAGCACCGAGCTCCACTGCAGGTACCAGTGGAACGGCGGTTCGGCGTTGTAGACCTCGTTGCGCGGCCAGGCCAGGTTGATCGTCATGCCGGTGCCCCACAGCACGGCCGCGATGTTCACCGGCAGGCCCCAGCGGCCCAGCGAGAACCGCCCCTCCTGCTTCGCCGAGGACCACCGGCCGCGCAGCCGCGCCACCAGCATCGGGATCGTCACCAGCAGGTACGAGATGTAGATCAGGATGATCGCCAGGCTGGTCACCGCGGAGAAGATCTGCGGCTGCCCGATGTTGACCACCAGCAGCGCCACCGCGATCACGCCGATCACGACCGCGGGCACCACCGGCGTCTGGAACCGGGGGCTGACCCGCGCCAGCTTGGACCCGCCGGGCAACGCGTTGTCCCTGGCCATCGCGAACGCGATGCGGATCGCCGCGGTGTGCACCGCCAGCACGCACACCGTGATCGCCACGAACACCACCAGCAGGAACAACCGGCCCACCAGCGGCCCGAGCGCGTCGGTGAGCACGAACTGGAGCCCGTCCTCGGTGAGCTGCGGCGCGGTCAGGTCGCGGGCGGCCATCAGCGCCAGCAGGATGATCAGCCCGCCGAGCACGAACGACGCGATCAGCGACCGCAGGATCGCCTTCGGCGCGTTGCGGTGCGGGTCGATGGACTCCTCGCCGAGCGAGGAGGCGGTGTCGAAGCCGTACATGACGTACGAGGACGCGATCGCCGCGACCAGGAACGCGCCCAGGTAGCCGCTGCCGCCGTAGGCCGCGCCGGTGCCCTGGGTGTCGAGCACGACGTCCGGCCCGCGGGTGGCGAACACCGCCAGCACCAGGATGAGCACCACCGCGGCGATCAGCTCGATCGCCACGCCCGCGCTGTTGATCCGGGCCATCAGCTTCACGCCGAACGCGTTGATCAGCGTGGTGAACACGATCAGCGCGGTCGCCAGCAGCACGCCGTTGGCGGCCTGGCTGGTGCCGGTGCCGTCACCGACGACCTGGAAGGCGCCCCAGATCTGCGGCAGCGTGTGCTGGTAGGCCAGCGCGGTCGCCGCGATCGAGACGATGGAGGCCAGCAGCATCATCCAGCCCGCCAGCCAGGCGACGTGCTTGCCGCCGAGCCGCTTCGACCAGTTGTAGATCGAACCGGCGATGGGGTAGTGCGAAGCCAGCTCCGCGAAGCTCAACGCCACCATCAGCTGCCCGAGGAACACCATCGGCCAGGACCACCAGTAGGCGGGGCCGCCGAAGGACAGGCCGAAGTACGACAGCTGGAAGGTGCCGGTCAGCACCGAGATGTAGCTGATTCCCGCGGCGAACGTGTGGAACGAACCGAGGGATCTCTTCAGTTTGTTGGTGTAGCCGAACTCGCTGAGCTCGGCGTCACCGGAGGGCGCGCTCATGCCCGAACTCCTTTCCCGCGCCCGCCCCCGCCGCAGCGGCGGGGGAGGACAGCGGGTGGTCGTCTGCGCAGATCAAGTAGGACGTGACGTGTCCTGGCCCGCCCGGTCAACGGCCGTCGAACCACCGCGGCGGGGTCGGGCGCAGGTTCTGGTGGATGTGCTTGGCCTCCTGGTACTCGCCCAGCCCGGCGCGGCCGAGTTCGCGGCCCACGCCGGATTGCTTGAACCCGCCCCATTCGGCCTGGGGCAGGTAAGGGTGGAAGTCGTTGATCCACACGGTGCCGTGGCGGAGCCGGTGCGCGACGCGCTGCGCCTTGCTCACGTCGGAGCTGAACACCGCGCCCGCCAGGCCGTAGTGGGTGTCGTTGGCGATGCGCACCGCGTCGTCCTCGTCGGTGAACCGCTCCACGGTCAGCACCGGGCCGAAGGACTCCTCGACGACGGCGTACGAGCCCTGCCGCACCTCGTCCAGCACGGTCGGCAGGTAGTAGTGCCCGTCGCGGTACTGCTCGCCCTCGGGGCGGCGGCCGCCGGTGCGCAGCACGGCGCCCTCCTCGACGGCCTTCGCGACGTAGGCCGACACCTTCTCCAGGTGCGCGGCGGAGATCAGCGGCCCGGTCTCGGCGTCGGCGTCGAACGGCCCGCCGAGGCGGATCCGCTCGGCGCGGCGCACCACCTCGTCGACGAACCGGTCGTGGATCTCGTCCTGCACGATCAGCCGCGCCCCGGCGGAGCAGACCTGGCCGGAGTGCAGGAACACCGCCATCAGGGCGTAGTCGACGGCGGTGTCGAAGTCGGCGTCGGCGAACACCACGTTGGGGTTCTTGCCGCCGAGTTCGAGGGCGACCTTCTTCACCGTGGCGGCCGCCGCGGCGGCGACCTTGCGGCCGGTGTGCAGGCCGCCGGTGAACGACACCAGGTCGATGTCGGGGTGCTCGGACAGCACCGAGCCGACCTCGGCGCCGGTGCCCAGCACCAGGTTGCCGACGCCCGCGGGCAACCCGGCCTCGGTGAGCGCGCGCATCAGCAGGACCGCGGTGCTCGGGGTCAGCTCGCTGGGCTTGAGCACGAAGGTGTCGCCCGCGGCGATGGCGGGAGCCACCTTCCACGCGACCTGCAGCAACGGGTAGTTCCAGGGCGTGATCATGCCGCAGACGCCGACGGGTTCGTAGCGCACGCGGCTGAACGAGTCGGGCGAACCGGTGTCGATGACGCTGCCGCCGTCGGTGCCGGCGATCTTGCCGAAGTACCGGAAGCAGGCGGCGATGTCGTCCATGTCGTATTCGCTCTCCACCAGCCGCTTGCCGGTGTCGCCGGACTCGGCGCGGGCGAACTCGTCCTTGTCGCGGACCAGGATGTCGGCGACCCGCAGCAGCAGGTCACCGCGCTCCCAGGCGGAGGTGTCCGGCCAGGTTCCGTCGTCGAAGGCGCGGCGGGCGGCCCGCACGGCGCGTTCGGTGTCGCCGCGGTCGCCCTCGGACACGGTGGTCACGAGGGTGCCGTCGGCGGGGCTGCGGATCTCGCGGACCCCGCCCGCGGCGGCGGGCTGCCAGGTTCCGTCGATGAACAGCGTGTTCGGTCCTTCGGTGTTCGACATGGGTGTCCCTGCTGTTCCTTCGTCCGTACGGGTCTCGACTGCGGCGCGTGGTCGCGCGGGCCGCCGGTGGGGGCGGCGGGAGCCGGGGTGGGTCGCTCTCGGCCGGTGCTCGGCGGACCGGCTGCGTTGCCGGGGGACACTAGCACCGGCTGTGTACATCTGTACATCATCGCGGGTTCCGGTCCGCCGGATCGCGCGTTCCCCGGCGCGATGACCAGTGCCGACACCAGCAGGGTGACCTGGCCCGCAACGTCCCGCGAATCCCGCGCATGGCAGGCTGGGGGCCATGTCGACGACGGAGTCCGCGCCGCGCCGCAAAGATCCGGCCAGGCGGGAGCGCATCGCCCGCGCGGCGATCACCGTCGTCGCCGAGCGCGGCATCGAGAAGCTCACCCACCGCGCCGTCGCCGCCGCCGCCGAGGTGCCGCTGGGCTCCACCACCTACTACTTCCGCACCCTCGACGACCTGCTCGCCGAGGCGCTGCGGCACTCCGCGCAGGACGACGTGGCCGAGCTGCGGGCCTGGGCCGCCGCCATCGACGGCGGCGCCGAGCTGGCCACCGCGCTCGGTGACCTGGTGCTGCGCTACCTCGGCCCGCACCGCACCCGCACCGTCGTGCAGCACGAGCTCTACATCGCCGCGCTGCACCGCCCGGCCCTCGCGCACGTGAGCACCGAATGGGACGCGGCGCTGGTCGAGCTGTTCACCTCCTATACCGATCCTGTTACCGGGAGGGCACTTTCGGCGGTATTCTGCGGGCTGCTGCTGCAGGGCATCGTCCGCGAGTCGGTGCCGAGTCGAGACGAAATCGAAACCACTTTTCGGCGGGTGCTGCTTCCAATCGGAAATCGCTGACACAGCAACGACTTCCGGCCCCGCCGCGCCGGGCTGCCCCGCGGTTTTCCCACCGGTATCGGAAATTCGATCAGTTGATCTTATGCGCGTTCCGGGTGAACAATGGAGCGCAGCGATCCGTTTTTCGCCAGCACCCGCCGGGTGACCGGACAGGGCAATGTCGTCCCAGCAGAGTCGTCGTGCTGATGTCCGGGTTTCCGCCGGTTCCCCCCGGCGGAGCACGTCCACGGGTGATCCACCGGCGTGGAACGGACATTGCCGCGTCGGGGCGTGGCTCGCTCCCAGCAGGACAACTGATGATCAACACATTCTCAGTGGGGTGAGACCGTGGGCTACCACAACGAAGATCGTGAGCTGGTGCCGCTGAAGTCCGATTTCGACACCGTCTGGTACGGCTACCGCCGATCCCAGGTGCGCTTCTACATCCAGCAGACCGATGCCGAGGTGCGCATGCTCACCGAGGACCGGGACGCCGCGCTCAGCCAGGTCGACGACCTGTCGCAGCAGCTGGAACAGGCGCGATCCGAGATCGAGGCGCTGCGCGCCCAGTTCGACGAGGTCTGCAAGCAGCCCGTCGAAGAGGCCGGTCTGTCCGACCGGCTGCGCCGCATGGTGCGGCTGGCCCACGACGAGGCCGAGGAGGTCGTCTCCTCCGCGCAGGCCGCCGCCGAGCACGAGTGGGCCCGCGCCGAGCAGTCCGCCGCCGAGCTGCGCGCCCGCTACGAGAACCTCGTCGCCGAAGCCGACCAGTGGCGCAGGCAGTCCGAGACGCAGCGCAACGAGGCGCTCGCCGAGACCCGCCGCGACATCCAGCGCATGGCCCGCGAAGCCGAAGCGCACCGGCGCAAGCTCGACCACGACGCCGAGGCGCGCCGCACCCAGGTGGAGAACGACTTCGAGATCTCCATGGCGGCCCGCCGCGACGAGGCGAACCGCGTCCAGGCCGAGCGCGAGCAGCGCAGCCGCGACGAGGCCCGCCGCCGCGTCCTGGAAGCCACCGCCGAAGCCGAACGCCGCATCCGCCGCGCCGACGAGCACTCCGACGCGATGCTGCGGATGCGCCAGGACCTCGCGAAGCGGGTCCGGGCCGCGCAGCAGATCATGGCCGACGCGGAACCCTTCCTCGGCGACGTCGAAGCGGGCGCGCTGACCGAGGACTCCGACGCCTACGCCGCGAGCGTGGTGCACGGCGGCCTGCTGGCGGACGACCCGGAGGTCGAGGTCCCGCGCCAGCGCGCCAAGCCGGCGCCCGCCGAGGCCGAAGCGGAATCCGCCGTCGTCAGCGGCTGATCCGGCAGCGCAACCGCCGGGCCCGGGGCCGCGCGACCCGGTCCCGGCGAGCGCGGGGCTACCGCACCGCCCCCATCCCCACTAGGTTGGTCGCCGACGGTGATCAGCAGGGGGAGGGGCGCGGATGCGGATCCGGGGCTGGCTGTCGGTGCTCGCGGCGGGATGCGTGCTGCTGGCGGGAACACCGATCGCGGCGGCGGAACCCGCCGCCGACGAGCTGCGCGGCCGGCTGGAGGCGGTGCCCGGGCTCACCGTGCTCGGCGAACGGCCCACCGAACCCGGGTTCCGGCTGTTCGACCTCACCTACGCCCAGCCCGCCGACCACCGCGACCCGGCGGCCGGGGAGTTCCAGCAGCGCCTCACGCTGCTGCACCGCGACCTCGCGCGGCCCACGGTCCTCTACACCACCGGCTACAACCTGCCGGCGCAGGCGAGCCGCACGGAGCCGACCCGGCTGCTCGACGGCAACCAGGTGGCGATGGAGCACCGCTTCTTCACCCCGTCCCGCCCCGACCAGCCGGACTGGACGGACCTGAACATCTGGCAGGCCGCCACCGACGAGCACCGCGTCATCGAGGCGTTGCGCGCGGTCTACGCCGACCGCTGGGTCACCACCGGCGCCAGCAAGGGCGGCATGACCGCCGTCTACCACCGCCGGTTCTACCCGGAGGACGTGGACGCGACGATCGCGTACGTGGCGCCGAACGACGTCGTCAACGAGCACGATCGCTACGATGAGTTCCTCGCGAACGTCGGCGACGAGTCCTGCCGCGCCGCGCTGACGGCCGTGCAGCGGGACGCGCTGACCCGGCGCACCGAGCTGCGGGATCGGTACGCCGCCACCGCGGCCGCGGGAGGGTTCACGTTCGACCGCATCATGGGTGACGTGGACCGGGCGCTGGAAGCCGTGGTCGTCGACGCGCCGTTCGCGTTCTGGCAGTACCGGGGACAGCAGGACTGCGCGCAGATCCCGGCGCCCGGCGCGAGTCTCGACGACCTGTGGGAGTTCTTCGGGGTGACCTCCGACTTCTTCTCCTACACCGACCAGGGCCTCGACCCGTACGTGCCGTACTACTACCAGGCGGGCACCCAGCTGGGCTGGCCCGACGTGTCCGACGAGCCGCTCGCCGACCTGCTGCACAACCGCTCGATAGGGGAGCCGCGCAACTTCGTCCCGCGCGAGATCGACATGCGGTTCCGGCCGGGCGCGATGGCCGACGTCGCCGCGTGGGTCGCGTCGCAGGGCTCCGAGCTGATGTTCGTCAACGGCGAGGCCGACCCGTGGAGCGCGGAACCGTTCCAGCTCGGGCCGGGCAGCCGCGACTCCTACAGCTACCTGGTTCCGGGCGGCAACCACGGGTCCAAGATCGAGGGCCTGCCCCCGCAGCAGCGCGCCGCGGCCGCGGCGACGGTCCGCCGCTGGGCGGGCGTCGACCAGCAGCCGGCGCAGGCCCGCACCGCGCTGGACCGCGCGGCGGACTTCCCCCGCACGCCGCCGATGCTGCCCTGACCCGTCGCACCGGCTGGAACGGCCCACCGGCCCGGGCTCCCCGGGTGGTGGGCCGTTCGGCTGCGCGGACGCGGTGCTCGCGGTCAGGTGGTGCTGCGGCGGGCCGGTCCCGGCTCCAGCGTGGCAGTCACCGCCAGGTGCCCCGCCTCGCCGGGAGCCGCCAGGGGCCGCGGAGGAAGCTGGTCGGCCTCCCGGCAGCGGGTGCGCGACGCGGGCACGGCGAAAGCGGTACCGGTCCTAGGCATCGCGACGCCGGGAGGCCCGGAGAAGCCGGACGGAGGCGCCGCGCCGGGTGCGCGGCGCGCGATGCTCAGGCGGCGGCCTTGGCCGAGCTGCGCCGCGACGCGAGCCGGTCGTAGGTGGTCATCAGCCACTTGTGCGTCGGCCGCTCCACCAGCTTCGTCAACGCCCATCCCAGCAGCACCCCGTTCACCACGAACGCCAGCGTCTGCAAGGTCGGCCCCACCCCGAGGTCCTGCAACATCCGGGCCACCACGTAGCCCAAGGTCTGGTGCATCAGGAACACGCCGTAGGAGATGCCCGCGAACCACTGGATCGGCCGCCACGTCCACTTCGGCACCACGCGGTTCCAGTCCGGTCCGCGCGCGGTCAGCGCCACGGCCACCATGCCCACGCACACCGCCACCGTCGAGCCCCAGTCCGCGACCAGACCCTCCGGGGTCTCGGCGTAGTTGTGCAGCGCCTGGCCGAGCATGCAGGCCGCCAGCAGCAGCGCGAAGTGCGGGGTGCGGATCCGCTTGGTCGACCACATCCAGATCGCCACGCCCACCACGAACAGGTGCCAGCGGTGCATGCCGAAGCCGTCCACCACCATCCGGTACCACTCCGGCGGCTGGGAGACGCGCAGCGGCCACTGCGCGGCGGGGATGAGCACCGCGGCCCACAGCACCGCGATCAGGCGGCGGCCGTGCCCGTACCGGCTCGCGTACAGCATCGCGGCGGCGCTGAAGCCCATCAGCTGCAGCGGCACCGTCCAGTGCGAGCCGTCGATGTAGAAGTACTCCGAGGGGTGCCAGTTCCACAGCATCAGCAGGTTCGCCGCCAGGTCCTCGCCGGTCGGCGCGAACCAGCCCTCGATCGGCAGCAGCCGCAACCCCAGGTAGATCAGCACGACGGCGGCCAGGAACGGCGGCAGCAACCGCGCGATCCGGCCCCACCAGTACCGCAGCAGGGTTCCGCGGCCGATCGTCACGCACGCGAAGTACGCGGAGATGACCAGCAGCAGGCTCGCCCCGACCTGGTACGGGAAGACGACCTTGCGCGGGATCAGCTCGGGATGCAGGAACACGCTCAGGAACGTCGCGTGGTACAGCATGACCAACCCGACGCAGCCGGCCCGCACGACATCCCAGCTGATCTTGCGGTTGCTCCGCGTGCCCGAGCGAGCTCGTGCGGGCGCAGTGGTTCCTTCAGGCACGGCGCCACGTTACCAATCGCGGTTTTGCCCGTTGTGACCCAACCGCAGGACAAGTGCCATCCGTTGGAGTGATCAGCGACATCCCGTGCGGAAGTTGACCTTCAGCGCGCGGGAGATCCGAGACTGGCCGCACCCCGTCACCCGTCCCACGAGCGGGTGAACGGTGGCGGACGGTGAGCGGAACACGACGCGCGCGACCTCCGCACGCCGAGGAGGAGGACCGCCTGAACCCGACCGGAACGGGTGAGCATCGGGCTCGCCCGTTCCGGACTGGGAACAAGCGCACGCGACGGGTGGTTGGGGCGGGGGAACGCCGAGCTGGAGGAGGAGCACGATGGCCATCGCCGTAGGACGGGTCGGCTTGTGGACCGGGGCCCCGACGTGGGACCTGGAGAACGCGGAGCACCGGGAAGCCGTCGCCGAACTGGACGCGCTCGGGTACGGGACGCTGTGGCTCGGCATGGCCCCGGGTGACCTCCAGCTCGTGCAGGGGCTGCTGGAGCGGACCAAGAAGCTCGTCGTCGCCACCGGCATCACCAACATCTGGACCCACGAGGCCGCCGACATCGGCGCCGCCTACCAGCGCGTCGACCGCGCCGCCCCCGGTCGCGCGCTCGTCGGGCTCGGCACCAGCCACGCCCCCATCGTCGAGCGGACCGGGCAGACCTACGCGAAGCCGTTCAGCAAGCTGCGCTCCTTCGTCGACGAGCTCGACGCCGCACCCGAACCGCTGCCCGTGCAGGCCCGGGTGCTGGCCGCGCTCGGTCCGAAGGCGCTGCGGCTCGCCGGGGAGCGGTCCGCCGGGGCGCACCCGTACCTCACGACCCCCGAGCACACCGCGTGGGCGCGCGAGGTCCTCGGCGACGGCCCGCTGCTCGCGCCCGAGCAGAAGGTGGTGCTCGAAACCGATCCGGCGAAGGCGCGCGAGATCGCCCGCACCGGGGCAGCGCCCTACCTGGCGCTGCCGAACTACCTGAACAACCTGCGCCGCCTCGGCTACACCGGCGAGGACTTCGGCGACGGCGGCAGCGACCGCCTCATCGACGCCCTCGTCGCCTGGGGCGACCTCGACGCCATCGCCGCCCGGGTCCGCACCCACCACGACGCCGGGGCCGACCACGTCGCCGTGCAGGTGCTCACCGGACGTTCGCCGCTGGACCGGGGGACGGTCCTGCCCCGGGAGCAGTGGCGCGAGCTGGCCCCGGTCCTCCTCGGCTGAGCCCCGCCGCCTCGTCAAGCCGCCGCCCCGCCGTCCTGCCGGGCCGCGCGGGGCGGGGTCGCCCGCTGCGGACCCCGCCTCCGCGAGCGGCGGCTCGGCGCCCGCGCCGCCGGTCCGGAACCGAGGTGGTCAGGCGGCCGGTCCGGTCGCGGGGTCCGCGAGGTGGCCGATGCGGGCGGCGGCCGGGCCCTGGGGGTGCGCGCGCATGGCGGCGAGCGCCGCGGCGGCTTCGCGGGGATCGACCACGACGAGGAGCCGACCCGCGCAGGCCGCGTGCAGCGGGTCGGTGTCCAGCAGCTCCGCCGCCCGGCGCACCTCCGGCCGCACCGGCACCGCGGCCCGCTCCAGCAGCACCCGCACGGCCGCGGCCCGCGCGATCTCGTCCAGCGCGGCGGCCACCCCGCCGCCGGTCACGTCCCGCAGCACCCGCACGCCGGGGGTCGCCGCCAGCACCGCCGCGACCAGCCCGTGCAGCGGGGCGGTGTCCGAGACGACGCCCGCACCGAGCGCGACGCCGATCCCGTGGTCCCCGACCGGCCCGCTGATCAGCACCTCGTCCCCGGGCCGCGCACGGGCGGCGCCGAGCCGGTGGGCCCCGGCCGTCGCGCCCACCCCCGTCGTGTCGATCGCGCAGCCGTGGACCCGTCCGCGCTCGACCACCGACGCCCCGCCGGCGGCGATCCGCACGCCCGCCGCTGCGGCCGCCGCCACCACGGCCCGCGCCACCCGCCGCAGCTCCGCGACCGGAAACCCCACCTCGACCGCGAACCGCGCCGACACCGAGCGGGGTGCGGCACCGGCGACCGCGAGCCCGTTCGCGGTGCCGTTGACCGCCAGGTCGCCGATGCTCCCGCCGGGGAAGAACAGCGGTGCGCAGGAGAACGAATCGGTGACCAGCACGGGCCCCCGGCACGGCGGCGCGGCCGGCGCACCGCCGAACTCCGCGCGCAGCACCGCCGCGGCGAGCGCCGGACCGGACACCACGGAACCCCGCCGGGGGAGGACGCGTTCACCGCGGCCGCTCACCGCTCCGGCCGCCCGAGCAGCTCGTCCAGCGTCGCACCGCGCTCCGGCCGCGGGCGGTGCTCGTCGAGGCGGGGCCGGGAGAGCCTGCGCCGCGGTGGCCCGGCGACCGCGGCGTGCCACAGCGCGGCGGGCAGCGCGAACGCGGCCACCGCGGACCGGGACAGCCGGGCGGCGTGCAGCGTCCCGGCCGCGCCGAGGTAGAACAGCGTTCCGCCGAACCGGAACTCCAGCGGAACCTCCCCGTCCCGCACCGCGTGGAAGTACTGGGCGGCCACCGGATCCGCGGCGCACGCCACCGGCAGGCCGGCGCCGGTGCTGCCGAGGAACGGGCCGACGACCGTGCTCACCCGGCCCCACGGCAGCGCGCGCATCGTGGTGGACCACTGGTCGGGGGTGCCGAAGACCTCGGCCAGCCGGATCGCCTCCGCGGTGTCGTAGCGGCGCCGGGCCGGGACGATCCGCACCGCCGCGGACAGGCTGATCGAGCGGACCCGGACCTCCGGCGGCGCGTCCACGGCGAGCTGGAACCGCAGCGCGGGGCCCGATCCGGAACGGGCGGGTTCGGCGGCGACCACGGTGAACGCGGGTTCCGGGGCGGGCCCGGTGGCGCCGGGCAGGTCCTCGGACACCGCGGTCACGCCGTGCCCGCCTCGGTGAGCGTCATCCCGCAACCTCCCAGCGCCTCGACCACGCCGCAGTCTCGGCCGCCGAGCACCCACCCGCAACGCAGGCCCCGCCACCGGGCGAACCCCGGCCGGGGCGGACCGGCGGCCCCGGGCCCGCTCACCGGCGGTCGTTGAGCGCCGGCCACCCGCACGCCGTCGGCTCCGCCGAGCAGGACGACGGCCCGGATCAGAGCCAGCGGTAGCGGCGTTCCGGGCGGCCGGTGCCGCCGTAGCGCAGCCGCACCTCGGCGCGCCCGGTGTCCACGAAGTGCTCCAGGTACTTGCGCGCCGACACCCGGGACAGCTCGGCGAGCCCCGCGCACTCGGTCGCCGACAGGTCCTCGCCGCCGCCCGCTGCCTCGCGCAGCACCCGTTCCACGACCCCCGCCGTTTCGCTCGCCAGCCCCTTCGGCGTCACCACCGGCCGCGGGGGGGCGCCGAAGAGCCGGTCCACGTCCTGCTGCGCGGCGGGGGCGTCCCCGGGCAGTTCGCTGAGCCGGTCGTGCAGCGCCCGGAAGTGCTCCAGCTGCTCGCGCAGCGCGTCGAAGCTGAACGGTTTGATCAGGTAGTGCAGCGCCCCGCCGCGCACCGCGCCGCGCACCGTGTCCAGGTCGTGCGCCGCGCTGATCACCAGCACGTCCGGCTCGGCCGACGGCCGCGCCCCGGTGCGCATCGAGCGCAGCACGCTCAGCCCGTCCACGTCCGGCAGGTAGATGTCCAGCAGCACCAGGTCGGGTCGCAGCCGCTCCACCTCGCGCAGCGCCTCCGCGCCGGTGTGCGCGACGCCGACCACCTCGAACCCGGGGACGCGGTCCACGTAACCGCTGTGGATCTTCGCGACCATGAAGTCGTCGTCGACGACCAGCACCGTGATCACCTGGTCACCTCCGCGTCCAGCGGCAGCCGTGCGGTGAACACGGCGCCGTGCTCGTTGCGGACCTGCACCGATCCGCCGCGGCGGCGGCAGATCCGCCGGGTCAGCGCCAGGCCGAGCCCGCGGTCGCCGTCCCGGGCCGCCTTCGTGCTGAAGCCGTGCCGGAAGACCTCCTCGACGATCTCCGGCGCCACTCCCGGGCCGGAGTCCCGCACGACCAGCGTCACCACGTCGCCCGCGTGCCGCAGGTCCACTTCGATCCGGTCGTCACCGGAGGCGCCGTCCACCGCGTCCAGCGCGTTGTCCACCAGGTTCCCCAGCACCGTGGTGACGTCCGCGGACAGCTGCTCGTCGAGCTCGCCGAGCGCGCTGCCCTCGCTCAGCCGCAGGCCCACCCCGCGTTCGGCGGCGAGGCTGGCCTTCGCGATCAGCAGCGCCGCGGTCGCCGGGTCGGCGATGCGGGAGGAGACCTCCGCCTGCCACTGGCCGCGGCGGTGGCTGATCCGGTCCACGAACCGCGCCAGTTCCTCGTGCTCGCCGAGTTCGAGCAGCCCGGAGATGGTGTGCAGCCGGTTGCTGAACTCGTGCGCCTGCGCCCGCAGCGTGTCGGTGGTGGTGCGGTGCGCGGCCAGTTCTTCCCGCAGGTCCACCAGTTCCGTCCGGTCCCGCATGGTGATCACGGCGCCGACCGTGGAGATCGGCATGCGGTTGAGCACCACCACGCGTCCGCGGCGCAGCACGATCTGGTCGACGCCGGAGGTGCGGCCGGTGAGCACGTCCCGCGCCCGGTCGTTGAGATCCAGGGCGTCGATCCGGCTGCCC
Source organism: Saccharopolyspora sp. 7B (assembly GCF_020177435.1). Classification (NCBI taxonomy): domain Bacteria; kingdom Bacillati; phylum Actinomycetota; class Actinomycetes; order Pseudonocardiales; family Pseudonocardiaceae; genus Saccharopolyspora; species Saccharopolyspora sp. 7B. The sequence continues at coordinate 33,980 of NZ_JAIUKC010000107.1, forward strand.
ACGCAGTCCGCGGGCAGCGACAGCAGCTCGCGGGCCTGGTCGTTCACCAGCGTGATCCGGTCCTGCTGGTCCACGCCCAGCACGCCTTCCCGGATGCCGTGCAACATCGCCTCCCGGTGCTCCACCAGCCGCGTGATCTCCTGCGGTTCCAGGCCGAGCGTCTGGTGCTTCACCCGCCGCGCCAGCAGGATCGAGCCGGCCACGGCCAGGAACGTCGCGAACGCCAGCAGCACCAGCGGATCACCGGGCGCGCGGCGGATGCCCGCGAAGAAGTCGGGAGTCTCGCGTCCCGCCGCGACCACGCCGATGATGCGGGCGTCGTCGCCGATCACCGGCACGTGCGCCACCAGCGAGTCGACGCCGTCGGCGCCGCGCACGTCCCCGACCCAGGCCTGGCCGCGCAGCGCGGTGCTCGCGCCCATCGGCAGCGGTTGCCCGCGCTGCCCGGGATCCGGTGAGGTCAGCACCACGCCCCGGCCATCGGTGATGATCACCTGGTCGGCGCCGGAGAGGCTGCGCGCGCTCTCCGCGAAGATCGGCAGCGCGTCCCGGTTCACCGGGTCCTGCAGGCTCAGCCGCACCCCGCCGGTCGCGGCGAGGTCTTCGGCCACCGACAGCATCCGCCTGCCCTCGGTGGCGCGGAACGCGGCGTTGGACTGCGACACCGAGAACACCGCGACCGAGGCCAGCAGCACCAGGATGATCGCCAGCTGCCAGCCGAGGAGCTGGCGCGAAAGCGGTCCGCGCATCCTCCACCTCCCTCGCCGCGTCGCGTGGTCCGACCGACGCTAACCCGCTGACCTGCGTCGGCGGGTGGAAGGGTGGCTTCGGAACGGTGACACAACGAACACAACCACCGTTAGGTTCGCAAGGAGGACATCGCACACCCCGCCGTGCAGCATGATCCGGGTCACTTCCCACCACAACGGAGAGGCGGGATCCCCGTGCGCCTGCGCAGCGCGCTGTCCGTGGCCGCATCCCTGCTGCTCGTGCTGCTGGTGCCACCCCTGGTGAGCACCGGTTCCGGCGACGAGACCGAACAGCAGATCCGCGGCCTGCGGATGCTGGTGCCGAACTCGCCGGGCGGCGGCTACGACATCACCGCCCGCACCGCCGTGAAGGCGATGGAGGACGCGAAGCTCAACGGCAACGTCGAGGTGTTCAACCTGCCCGGCGCGGGCGGCACCGTCGGCCTCGGCCGCGTCGTCGGCGAACGGGGCAACGGCAAGCTCGCCATGTCCATGGGCCTCGGCGTCGTCGGCAGCGTCTACACCAACCACTCGCCGGTGTCCCTGCAGGACACGACCCCGGTCGCGAAGCTCGTCGAGGAACCCGAAGTGGTCGTCGTCGCGAAGGATTCGCCGTACCGGACGTTCGACCAGCTCGTCGCGGACTGGAAGCGCGATCCGGGGCAGACGCCCGTCGGCGGCGGTTCCTCGCCCGGCGGGCCCGACCACCTGGCGCCGATGCTCATCGCCAAGGCCATCGGGCTCAGCCCGAAGCAGGTCAACTACGTGCCGTTCGACGGCGGTGGCGAACTGCTGGCGTCGGTGCTCGGCGGCAAGGTCGACTTCGGCGTCTCCGGGATCGGCGAGTACCGCGACCAGGTCGAGGCCGGGGAGCTGCGGGTGCTCGCGGTGACCGGACCGGACCGGCTGCCCGGGGTGGACGCGCCGACGCTGCGCGAAGCCGGGCTGGACGTGCTGTTCACCAACTGGCGCGGCATCGTCGCCCCGCCCGAGCTGTCCGAAGTGGACCGGGCGAAGCTCGTCGGCCTGTTCACCCGGCTCAACGGGTCCCCGGAGTGGCAGGAGGCGATGCGCCGCAACGGCTGGACGCCCGCGTTCCAGCCCGGCCCGGAGTTCGGCCGCTTCCTGGAGCAGGAGAACGACCGCGTGGTCTCGGTGCTGGAGGAGTTGGGGCTGGCATGAACACCACCGGAACCTCCCGCAGGCAGTGGCTCAAGGACCACTCCGAACTCGGCATCTGCGTGCTGCTGGCCGCGCTCGGCGTCGTCGTGCTCGTGGACGCCGCCACCATCGCCACCGACTTCACCCAGCGCGGACCGATCGGCCCGAAGACGGTGCCGTTCCTCGTCGGCGGGCTGCTGCTCGTCGTGGCCGCCCTGCTCGCCCGCGACGTGCTCCGCGGCGGACGCGGCTCGGCCGAGGCGGGCGAGGACGTCGACCTGGACGCACCCAGCGACTGGCGCACGGTGCTGCTGCTGACCGCGGCGTTCCTCGCGAACGCCGTGCTGATCAACATCATCGGATTCCCGCTGTCCGGGATGATCCTGTTCTGGGGCTCCGCGTACGCGCTGGGCAGCCGGAACCCGGTGCGCGACCCGCTGATCTCCGCGGTGCTCTCCGTCGCCACCTACGTCGTGTTCGACCAGCTGCTCGGTGTGCCCCTGCCCGGCGGACCGCTGATGGGGGTGCTGTGAAGTGGAATCCTCGTTCGACCTGCTGATGCAGGGGTTCGCGACCGCGCTGACGCCGATGAACCTGGTGTGGGCCGCGTTGGGCGTGCTGCTGGGCACCGCCATCGGCGTGCTGCCCGGCATCGGCCCGGCGATGGCCGTAGCGCTGCTGCTGCCCGTCACCTACGCGCTGGAACCGACCGGGGCGTTCATCATGTTCGCCGGCATCTACTTCGGCGGCATGTTCGGCGGCTCCACCACCTCCATCCTGCTGAACACGCCGGGGGAGAGCGCCGCCGTCGTCGCCGCCATGGAGGGCAACCCGATGGCCCGCAAGGGCCGCGGATCGCAAGCCCTGGCCGCCGCCGCCATCGGGCACTTCATCGGCGCCGTCATCGGCATCACGCTGCTCACCCTGCTGGCCCCGACGGTCGCCTCGGCGGCGGTGAACATCGGTGCGCCGGACTACCTGGCGGTGATGGTGCTCGCGTTCATCGCGGTCACCTCGGTGCTGGGCAACTCCCGGATCCGCGGGTTCGCCTCGCTGCTGATCGGTCTCACCATCGGGCTGATCGGCCTGGACGAGATGACCGGGCAGCAGCGGCTCACCTTCGGGCTGCTGTCGCTGGCCGACGGCATCGACGTGGTCATCGTCGCGGTCGGGTTGTTCGCCATCGGCGAGTCGCTGTGGGTTGCCGCGCACCTGCGCCACACCTCCGGCAAGCCGATCCCGGTGGGGCGGCCGTGGCTCGGCAAGGACGACCTGCGGCGCTCCTGGAAGCCGTGGCTGCGCGGTCCGCTGATCGGCTTCCCGTTCGGCGCGATCCCCGCCGGTGGCGCGGAAATCCCCACCTTCCTGTCCTACGTCACCGAGAAGCGGTTGTCCCGCAACCGGCACGAGTTCGGCAAGGGCGCCATCGAAGGTGTCGCCGGGCCGGAGGCCACGGCCAGCGCCTCCGCTGCCGGGACCATGGTCTCGATGCTGACGCTGGGCCTGCCGACCACGGCGGTCGCGGCGGTCATGCTCGCCGCGTTCCAGCAGTACGGCATCCAGCCGGGACCGCTGCTGTTCCAACGCGAATCGGACCTGGTGTGGGCGCTGATCGCCAGCATGTTCATCGGCTCGGTGCTGCTGCTGGTGCTGAACCTGCCGCTGGCACCGGTGTGGGCGAAGCTGCTGCAGATCCCGCGGCCCTACCTGTACGCGGGCATCCTGTTCTTCGCCAGCATCGGGGCGTACGCCGTCGGTGGGTCTTCGCTGGACCTGCTGGTGCTGTTCATCATCGGGCTCATCGGGTTCGCGATGCGCCGCTACGGGCTGCCGGTGCTGCCCGCGATCATCGCGGTGATCCTGGGGCCGACCGCCGAGCAGCAGATGCGGCGCGCGTTGCAGATCAGTGACGGTCAGGTCACCGGTCTGATCAACACCCCGTTCTCCATCGGGGTCTACGCCGTGGTCCTGCTGATCCTGGCGTGGCCGCTGCTGGCCCGCTTCCTGCCCCGCCGCCAGGTGGCTGAGCAGGGCGGCGAGCGGGAGGAGGAGCGGGCGGAGGTCTAGCGACCCCGGAACGATCTCCGCTCCCGACGGAGGTCCGCGCCGCACCCCCGGCCGCGCGGACCTCCGTCACCCGCCCCCGAACGATCATCGGACGAACTACACTCCGGCTGGTGGCCGAATACCGGATCGACGACCTGGCCCGCGCCGCGGGCACCACGGTGCGCAACGTGCGGGTCTACCAGGACCGGGAGCTGCTGCCCGCGCCCCGCCGCGAAGGGCGGCTGGCGATCTACTCCGACGCGCACCTGGTCCGCCTCCGGATGATCATCAACATGCTGGGCCGCGGCTACGCGTTCGCGCAGATCCGCGAGATGCTCTCGGCGTGGGAATCGGGGCGCAGCCTCGCCGACGTGCTCGGCCTCGAAGAGGTCATGGGGGAGTCGTGGGCGGAGCAGTCGCCGCGCGTCTACTCGCTGTCGCAGCTGCGCGAGATGTTCCGCGGCCAGCTCAACCAGCAGAACATCCGCCGGGCCATCGAGCTGGGCCTGCTGGAGCGGTGGGGTGCCCGGTTCGTCGCGCCCAGCCCGCAGCTGCTCGACGCGGGCAGCGAACTGGTGCGGCTCGGAGTGCCGCTCGCCGAGGTCCTCGAACTCGCCGAGCAGCTGCAGTCCGATGTGGACCACGTCTCCGAGGCGCTGGTGTCGCTGGTGCGCACCCACGTCCTCGCCCCCGCGGACACCGCCTGGGACGACTCGGAGGTGCAGCGCTACACCGAGGTGGTGCGGCGGCTGCGGCCGCTGGCGATGTCCGCGCTGAACGCGGCGGCGGCCCGGTCCGCGGAACGCGTCATCCCCGACATCCTCGGCGACCGGCTCGTCGCCCTGCTGCGGGACGAGGAGGACCCCGGCGCCGCAGGGTGATCCGCCGTCCTCGCGGGGGCACGGCTGAGAACCCGCCGGTGGTCGGCCTGCGAACCCGGTCGGCGGCGCAGCGGTTCCGCCGCTGACGAGGAACGGTCGCGCGGACCGCGCGGCACTCCGGGGTGGAGCGCCGCGCGGTGCTCGCGAACCCGCTCAGCGGTTGTTGAAGCCGGCGCGGCGCAGCGCGTCCGCCATCGCCCCGCCCGCGGGAGCGGAGTCGCGCTTGCGCTGACCGCCGCCCTTGCCGCCACGGCCGTTCCCGCCGCCACCGTTACCGCCACCACGGCCGTTCCCGCCGCCACCACCGGGGCGACCGCCGCGGCGCTCGCCGGAGCTCTGGCCGCCGGAGCTCTGACCGCGCTCGGCGCCGACCTCGTCGTCCAGCCGCAGCGTCAACGAGATCCGCTTCCGCGGGACGTCGACGTCGAGGACCTTCACCTTCACCACGTCGCCGGACTTCACCACGTCGTGCGGGTCGTTGACGAAGTTCTTCGACATCGCCGAGACGTGCACCAGGCCGTCTTGGTGGACCCCGACGTCCACGAACGCGCCGAACGCGGCCACGTTCGTCACGACGCCCTCCAGCCGCATCCCCGGCTGCAGGTCGCCGATCTTCTCCACGCCGTCGGCGAAGGTCGCCGTCTTGAACGTCGGCCGCGGGTCGCGCCCCGGCTTCTCCAGCTCGGAGAGGATGTCGGTGACCGTCGGCAACCCCACCGAGTCGTCGACGAAGTCGGCGGGCTTGATGCCGCGCAGCACCCGCTCGTTGCCGATCAGCGCGCCCAGCTCGGCGCCGGTCGACTCCAGGATGCGCCGCACCACCGGGTAGGACTCGGGGTGCACGCTGGAGGAGTCCAGCGGGTCGTCGCCGTCGGGGATGCGCAGGAAGCCCGCGCACTGCTCGAACGCCTTCGGCCCGAGCCGCGCCACGTCCTTGAGGCCCTTGCGGGAGCGGAACGGCCCGTTGCCGTCGCGGTGCGCCACGATGTTCTCGGCGAGTCCCTCGCCGATGCCGGACACGCGGGTCAGCAGCGGCACCGATGCGGTGTTCACGTCCACGCCCACCGCGTTCACGCAGTCCTCCACCACCGCGTCCAGCGAGCGGGACAGCTTCGTCTCGGTGATGTCGTGCTGGTACTGCCCGACGCCGATCGACTTCGGGTCGATCTTGACCAGCTCGGCCAGCGGGTCCTGCAACCGGCGCGCGATGGACACCGCGCCGCGCAGCGACACGTCCAGCTCCGGCAGCTCCCGGGACGCGTAGGCGGACGCCGAGTACACCGAGGCGCCGGCCTCGGACACCGAGATCTTCGTCAACCCCAGGTCCGGGTGCCGCTTGATCAGGTCGGCGGCGAGCCGGTCGGTCTCGCGGGAGGCGGTGCCGTTGCCGATGGCGATCAGGTCCACGCCGTGCGCCCGGGCCAGCTTCTCCAGCGAGGCCAGCGCCTGGTCCCAGCGCTGCTGCGGCTGGTGCGGGTAGATGGTGTCGGTGGCCACCAGCTTGCCGGTGCCGTCGACCACGGCGACCTTCACCCCGGTGCGGAAGCCCGGGTCCAGGCCCATCGTGGCGCGGGTGCCCGCCGGGGCGGCCAGCAGCAGGTCCCGCAGGTTCGCCGCGAACACCCGCACCGCCTCGTCCTCGGCGGCCTGCCGCAGCCGCAGCCGCAGGTCGATGCCCAGGTGGGTCAGGATGCGGGTGCGCCACGCCCAGCGGACCACCTCGCCGAGCCAGCGGTCGGCGGGCCTGCCCAGGTCGGAGATCTCGAAGCGCCGCGCGATCTCCCGCTCGTACGGGGTGGGGCCCTCCTGCTCGCTGCCGTCGTCGGGTTCCAGGCCGAGGTCCAGGACCTCTTCCTTCTCCCCGCGGAACAGCGCCAGGATGCGGTGCGAGGGCAGCTGCTCGAACGGCTCGTCGAACTCGAAGTAGTCGGCGAACTTCGCGCCCTCGTCCTGCTTGCCCTCGCGCACCCGCGACGTCACCCGGCCGTGGGTCCACATGCGTTCGCGCAGCTCGCCCACCAGGTCGGCGTCCTCGGAGAAGCGCTCCACGAGGATCGACCGGGCGCCCTCCAGCGCCGCGCCCGCGTCGGCCACGCCCTTGTCGGCGTCGACGTACTCGGCGGCGCGGGCCTGCGGGTCCTGCTCGGGGTCCGACAGCAGCAGGTCGGCGAGCGGTTCGAGCCCGGCCTCCCGCGCGATCTGGCCCTTGGTGCGCCGCTTCGGCTTGTACGGCAGGTAGATGTCCTCCAGGCGGGCCTTCGAGTCGGCCGCGTTGATGCGGGCCTCCAGCTCGGCGTCGAGCTTGCCCTGCGAGCGGATCGACTCCAGCACCGTGCTGCGCCGCTCCTCCAGCTCGCGCAGGTAGCGCAGCCGCTCCTCCAGGGTGCGCAGCTGCGCGTCGTCGAGCCCGTCGGTGGCCTCCTTGCGGTACCGCGCGACGAACGGCACCGTGGCGCCGCCGTCGAGCAGGCCGACGGCGGCCTCGACCTGCCGCTCCCGCACGCCGAGCTCCTCGGCGATCCTCTGATGCACAGCCGTCGTCACGATGTCCCGACACCTCTCCTGATCTCCGCCCAGAACCGTCCGTGCATTCTGCCCGACGTCCCGATCAAGCCCGCCCGGTGCGCGCGTCGGCGTGTCGGCACGGCCCGTGGCCTGCGGTTCCGCACCCGGTGCGGTGGGCCGCGGGGGCATACGCTCGGCGCGGGAGGTGGGCACGTGGAAGCTGCGGACGTCACGCGTGGCTCCCGGGGCAGGCTGCCTCCCGAGACGACGAGCTTCATCGGCAGGCGCCGGGAGCTCGCCGAGGCTCGCAGGCAGATGTACTCGGGACGGCTGCTCACGCTCACCGGACCGGCCGGGGTCGGCAAGAGCAGGCTGGCGCTGCGCCTGGCGCGCAAGCTGCGCCGGGCCTACCCGGACGGGGTGGTGCTGGTCGGGCTCTCTGACGTGCAGGACCCGGCCCTGCTGCCGCAGACCGTCGCCGCCGCGCTCGGCGGCAGGCCGGGCCCCGGCAACCCCGCCGAGGGCCTGGTGTCCCGGCTCCGCGGCGAACGGGTGCTGATCATCCTCGACGACTGCGACCACGTGCTCGGCGCGGCCGCCCGGCTGGCGCGCGAGCTGCTCACCGAGCACGAGCACGTGCACGTGCTGGCCACCAGCAGGCAGGCGCTGGGCGTGGCGGGGGAGCTGGTGCTGCCGGTGGCGCCGCTGTCGCTGCCCGCCGAGACCGACGCGCCCGACCGCGCCTACGGCGACGTGTTCGCCGACGCGGTCAGCCTGTTCACCGACCGGGCCGCCGCCGTCGTTCCCGGCTTCCGCCTCGACGAGGGGAACCGGGACGCGGTGGTGCGGATCTGCCGCAGGCTGGACGGGATGCCGCTGGCCATCGAACTCGCCGCCGCCCAGCTCGGCGAATCCACGCCCGAGGAGGTGCTGGACCGGCTCGACGACCGGTTCGCCCTGCTCACCAGCGGGGACCAGCCTTCCAGGGACGAGGCGCTGGAGGAGTCCATCGGCTGGAGCTTCGGGTTGTGCACCCCGGGCGAGCAGCTGCTGTGGGCGCGGTTGTCCTGCTTCGTCGGCGAGTGGGACGCGGCCGCCGTCCGGGAAGTGTGCTGCGACGAACGGCTCACCGCGACCGACGTGGACGAGGCGCTGGACGTGCTGGTGTCCAAATCGGTGGTGGTGCGCGAGCACGACGAGATGGCGCGCACCGACTACTACCGCATGTTCGACAGCATCCGGGAGTTCGGCCTGTCCCGGCTGCACGACACCGGCGAGGAGGCCGCCGTCCGCGCCCGGCACGCCGTCTGCTTCCACCGGCTCGCCGACCGCTACAGCAACGAGGTGTTCGGGCCGCGCCAGCTGGAGTGGATCCACCACATGATCCACGTGCACCCGAACCTGCGGCTGGTCCTGGAACACGACCTCGCCGACCCGGAGCGGGCGCGGGTGGCGGCGGCGACCGCGGCGAAGCTGTGGTCGTTCTGGTTCTCCGGCAACGCGTTGCGGGAGGGGTACGAGTGGCTGCGGAGCTCGGTGGCGGCGGTGCCCGAGCCCGTCGCCGAACGCGCCGACTGCCTGTCCACGCTGGCGTTCCTCGCGCTGCACGTGGGTGACCTCGACGCGGCGGAGACCGCGCTGGCCGAGGCCGTCGAGATCGCCGAGCGGATCGGGGACCGCGGGCTGCAGGCGAGGGTGGACGGCACCCGGGGCATGGTGGTGATGCTCCGCGGGCGGCTGGACGAGGCGGCCGGCTACCTGGAGCGCGCCGCGATCGGCAACACCGCCACCGGGAACCTGTTCGGCTACACCAACGCGATGATCCTGCTGGCCTGCCTCGGGTTCTACCGGCACGACCCGCGCGGCGCCGAATCGGCCGCCGAGTGCCTGCGGCTGTGCGAGACGTTCGGGGCGCCGTGGACCAAGAGCTACGTGCTGTGGGTGGTGTCCCTGCACCGCTGGCGCGGCGGCGACCCGCGGGAGGCGTCGCTGCTGATCCAGCAGGCGATCCGGTTGCAGCAGCTGGCCCACGACCTGGCCGGCCTCGGCGTGTACCTGGAGGTGCTGTCCTGGTGCGCCACCTCCACCGGCCAGCCGCGGCGGGCGGCGCGGCTGATGGGGGCCTCGGAGGCGCTGCGCAAGGCCAACGGCGGCGAGATGGGCGACTCGGTGTACTTCGACGACTACGACGCGGTGGCGATGGCGTGGGCGTGGCAGGTGCTCGGCGAGGAGGAGTTCCGGGCCGCCACCCGCGAGGGCGCCGGGTGGGAGCTGCCGGAGATGGTCGCCTACGCGCTCGGCGAAGGCGGCTCCCCGCCCGAGGTGCCGTTCGGCGCGGGGGTGGCCGAGCTGTCGCCGCGGGAGGTGGAGACGGCGGTGCTGCTCGCGGCCGGGATGACCGCGGCGGAGATCGCCGAGCGGCTCGGCGTCGAACCGCTGGCCGGGGAGGTGGAGGCCGAGCAGGTGCTGGAGCAGCTCGGCTTCGCCGACCGGGACGAGCTCGCCGGCTGGGTCCGGCGGCGCTCCGCGTAACGATCGGGGTCGTCCGATAGGGTGATGGCGCGCCGGTCGATCGTACGGTCCGGTGGCCCTCCGGAGCGGCTCGCCGAGTTCCCCCGGAAGTGAGCCACCTCTCCGGATCGCCCGGGAATTTGCACCGTGGGTGACGGACCGCCGGGGTGGCGGTGGCCTGAAGAGCCGGAACCAGGTACCTCCCTACGTAGAAACCGCGATGCACGTACACGCTCCGTTCCGGAGTGTGGGTCCACGTGACACCCCCCGATCGACACGAGAACCCCGAGACCCCGACCCCCGAGAACCAGACCCCCGAGACGACGCGGGCCGCTTCGGCGAACAGCAACGCATGGCGGGACACGGCATTGGGCGCCGACCGCGCGGTGCGTTCCGGTGTGGACCGGGTGCGGCCCTACGCCCACCAGGTCTGGCAGAAGATCCTGCCGCTGCTGCGCCGGCTGTGGCTGGCGGTGCTGCCGCTGCTGAGCAAGGCGCGGAACTCCACCGCCGGTCGCCGCGTCGAGCAGACCGTCGGACCCTGGGCCGACCGCGCCGCCGCGAAGTTCCGCGAGCAGGGCCACGGCGGGCAGCACCGCACCCAGCAGCCGCGGCTGCGGGCCATGAAGGCCGGTGCCGGACTCGCCGCGCTGGGCGTGGTGGGCGTCGCGGTGCTCAGCGTGAGCACCGGTACGCACGACGACGTCCGCGCCGCCGCGCACGTGGACGACATCCCCGCGTCCTCGAACCAGGCCGGTCAGAACCCGGCGGACCTGTTCGACGAGACCCCCGACGACGACTCCGACGAGGACTCGGGCCCGGTGCCCGGCCCGCCCGCCAAGGGCATCGACGTCTCGAACCACAACGGATCCGTGGACTGGAAGAAGGTCGCCGCGTCCGGGCAGAACTTCACGTTCGTGCTCGCCACCGACGGCACCGACTTCACCAGCCCGAAGTACGCCGAGCAGTACCACGGCGCGAAGGACGCCGGCCTGCTGGCCGCGCCGTACCACTTCGCCCGCCCCGACGAGTCCGCCGAGGCGCAGGCCGACAAGCTGCTGAAGGTGGCCGACTACCAGCGGGACGGCAAGAGCCTGCCCCCGGTGCTCGACCTGGAGGTCGACCCGTCCGGTGGTGGCTGCTACGGCCTGTCCGTGCCGGAGATGCACGAGTGGACCGACACCTTCACGGGCAAGGTGAAGGCCGAGACCGGGACCGACCCGATCATCTACGCCAACCCCTCGTTCTGGAACGAGTGCATGGGCGGCACCGACAGCTACTCGGACCACCCGCTGTGGCTCGCCTCCTACGGCGTCGACGAGCCCACCGTGCCCAAGGGCTTCAAGGACTGGAACTTCTGGCAGTACACCGAGGACGGCACCGTCTCCGGCGTGAACGGCTCGGTCGACCAGAACCACTTCCAGGGCAGCGTCGGCGACCTGAAGAAGCTGGCCGAGGACTGATCCCCCGGGCGCGGGCCGTTCCCCCGAAC